>JADGDW010000143.1:8037-11581 GCA_016744725.1 Candidatus Albibeggiatoa sp. nov. BB20
GACCCTTACCGCCTAATTCATCTTTTACATCAATCTCATCACCACTTTTTAAATTCAAACCCTCGGCAAATGCACTGCTAAAACAACAATCTAAAATCACGATTTGCCGTTTAGATGGACAATTTTTTAACATACGATGAATATTAACTGAACAAATTGCCGTTTCAAGTTCAATTCGTTCCAAGCCATTTTTTTCGACATCTATTGCCGCTAAATACAAATGTCCTGTTTTATAATCTTTAATCCCATGTCCTGAGAAGTACAACAAAGCCACATCATTTTTTGTACGCAAACCTGAAAAAGCCTGAGCAATAGAAAGCCTCACTTCTTTTTCAGTTTCAGTCGGATTTAATAACAACGCCACCTCATCAAAACTACCCATATCAACATCTCTGCAAGGGTTTTAAACCTCCGTCACCTGTGGCTTGAGGATAATTGCTGACTCCAATAACAACCGCATATTTTGCCATAACGTAAAAATAAGATGAAAAACAATTAGAAAGGATTATAACGTGGGGAAATCAATATAATCAAACATGGGTATCTGAGCCAATACCTGTGCCTGAAAAAAAGACTTAACAATGGATTGTACAAAAAGATAGTTCATGTAGGGTAGATAAGTGAAGCGTCATCCACCAAAACAACACTAAATAATTCAGTGTCATACAATTTCGCAAGATGGCGGATGATGCTATGGCTTATCCGCCCTACAAGCTTAAAAGCAAAATATCAAAACCTGACAGAATACGATAAACCATCAGGTCTTAATTTAAAGCTTATTCCCAGCTATTAATATCAGCATTAGGGCATTTATCACCACCTTCACGACCATCTCCACCGAATGAAGTTAAGTCATAATCACCATTTGCCCCCGGATATTTATATACATAATCATTATTCCAAGGATCAACAGGAATTTTTTTCTTGGCTAAATAAGGACCATCCCAACGGGTGTTATTTTCCTCATTGGTTAACAAACCTTCCAAAGAACGTGGATATTTACCCACGTCAATACGGTGCTGATCTAAAGATGCGCCAAAACTACTGATTTGAGCAGAGGTCGCATCACATTTTGCTTTATCAAAACCTTTGAAAATTCTAGGGCCAACCAATGCACCTAACATGGCAATAATCGCCATTACAATTAATAATTCAATCAAGGTAAAACCGAGTGATTTCTTCACCATTCAACTCCTAATAAAAATAAATACATTATAATGCCGAAATTTAGCTTTGAACAGGGATTGCTTACAGGCGACAATACCATCTATAAACCAAAAACAGCATAGCGAATTGGTAACAGATAGCACATAATATAAGCTGCTACCAGTGACTGCATACTCAAAGGAGGAGAATATGTCTCAATGGTTCATGTTGACTTTAGTCGGTAAAGATCAAGCAGGTATCGTGGCACAAACCACAACGGCTTTATACGAACAAGGTTGTAACTTAGGCGAGGCTTCAATGCTACGCTTGGGCGGCAATTTCACCATGATGCTAATGATTGAATATCAAGGACAAAATGAAACATTAGCGCAAAAATTACAGCCGCTTGCAGAAAAACTACAACTCAAACTGCATTTTGACTCTATCGAAGGCGAATTACACCATCACCAACAATCTGATGTGATTATCATGGTTCACGGGGCGGATCGTTCGGGCATCGTATCGCAAGTCACCACAAAATTAGCTGAAGCAGGTTTAAACATTGTTGATTTGGCCAGCGATGTCGGTGGCAGTGAAGAAAATCCATTTTACATCATGCAAATAGAGGGCACTGCAACTCAAGGCTTAGACGTATTAGATAACGCGTTGCAAACACTATTACAGCAACAGCCTGATTTAAAAGTGACGATAAAGCCAATAGATACAATGGTGATGTAAGATGGCAATATTAGAACTTTTGAAATATCCAGACCCCCGCTTAAAGAATGAATCCGAACCTGTTACTGAATTTGATAGCAAACTACAGCATTTTATCGCCGATTTAGATGAAACCATGAACGCCTCACCCGGCGGCGTTGGAATTGCTGCACCTCAAGTTGGTCATTTTCAACGTATTGTGATTGTAGATGTCTCATCTAAAAAGAAAATCAAACATCATGGCTATATGGTATTAGTCAATCCAGAAATTACCGAATGGGATGGGTTTGAAATCGGGCGGGAAGGCTGTATGTCCGTACCAGATTATACGGGTAATGTGGTTCGAGCCACACAAATTCACTTAATTGCACAAAATGCAGATGGTGAAACCCAAGAATATGATATGGAAGGCTATGAGGCACGAGCGGTACAACATGAACTTGACCATTTAGATGGCTTATTGTTTATTGATCGTTTAGTCAGTCGGCGGCGTGATTTATTTCAACGTAAAGTATACAAAAAGAAAGACACGAAATAGGGCAATTATATGACTCCATTAACCACAAATTTTCCCGGATTACGAATGCGCCGTATGCGTTACGATGATTTCTCTCGACGTTTGATGCGTGAAACAACTTTAACTCCCGATGATTTTATTTATCCATTATTCATCGTCGAAGGCGAAAAACAACGTGAACCGATTCAATCTATGCCGGGGCAACAGCGTTTAAGTATTGATGAATTATTAAAAGAAGCAGAACAGATCGCACAATTAGGTATTCCTGCGATTGCCTTATTTCCTGTTGTGCCTGTTGAGAAAAAATCGTTAGATGCGAAAGAAGCGTATAACCCTGATGGTCTAGCCCAGCGTGCCGTGCGCGCCCTAAAAAAACAGTTGCCTGAATTAGGTGTCATCACTGATGTGGCATTAGACCCGTTTACAACTCATGGTCAAGATGGTTTGATAAATGAGGACGGCTATGTTTTGAATGATGAAACGGTTGCGGTGTTAGTGAAGCAGGCAATTTCTCATGCAGAATCGGGGGCTGATATTGTTGCGCCATCGGATATGATGGATGGTCGAATTCATTGTATCCGCCAAGCTTTAGAAATGGATGCACTGAAGAATACTCGAATTTTGGCTTATTCTGCAAAATATGCGTCTAGTTTTTATGGACCATTCCGTGATGCGGTGGGTTCATCAGGAGCACTGGGTAAAGGCAATAAATACAGCTATCAAATGGATCCTGCCAATACGGATGAGGCTTTGCGCGAAGTGGCACTTGATTTGGAAGAAGGCGCAGATATGGTGATGATTAAACCGGGAATGCCTTATTTAGACATTGTACGTCGTATCAAAGACCAATTTGGCGTACCTACTTTTGTATACCAAGTTAGTGGTGAATATGCAATGTTGAAAGCAGCGGCTCAAAATGGTTGGTTAGATGAAGAGGCGGTGATGTTAGAGTCTTTAATATCTATTAAGCGTGCGGGAGCAGATGGGATTTTGACCTATTTTGCGAAACAAGCGGCTGAATGTTTGATTAAGCGTCAAAGTTAACGTGATTCTAATATCATGCAGGATTGCACGTTTTTAAAAGGCGAGCAGTCCTGAGATATAAAGTTAATATCTTGTGTTACGCATGTTACGCAAAATGTAAAAAAGTTTGAAAGAGTAGGG
>JADGDW010000144.1 GCA_016744725.1 Candidatus Albibeggiatoa sp. nov. BB20
GGTAATAATAGATTATTTTCTATAATTGTATATTCTTTATCTTTCTCACAAAAATCGTGATTCCAATTCCAGTACTTGCTCTCCCACTTGTTATCAACCAATTGAAAATCAGCACTTTTCTCCCAAATGCTTTTTTCTAACCACTCAATTTTTTTAATTTCCTTGCTGCGTCCTAAATATTCTTTATCTAAATTAACCGCTTTGTCCATAACAGGGCGTGGTAGAAAATAGTGACAATCAGGAGAGTTCTGATTTTCAGGCGTTTGATGTTCAAAAAAGGGGAAACAGGAAGAAAGTAAAAAAGGCGGTTCTCGAAAATACAACTCTGCCAAATTTGAATCCAACATTTTCCAAGACGATAAAATCGCCGCCGACAACATATCAGAACGAATAAACGTATTGCTATGCTGATAAAAACCAGTCCCACGTTCATCTAAATGAAATGGGGTTTTGAAAAAAAGACGGTAAGCGATTGTTTTCATATTATTCCGCTTGTTCAAGTTCAGGTACTTTTAATTCTGCTGGAATCTTAAAACCTGTAAAAGGTTGTGCATCTTTACCTTCTATATAATGTGTATGCTCTTTATAAGTTAATGGTTCAATTAGAAATTTTACTTGTCCATAACCACGACTACCATGACCACCCAGCGCATCTTCTTGTAATAATCTTAAGCCTGTACAAATTAAATCGAAAAACTGTTTTTGTTGTTTTACATCATCTTGTTGCAATAAGGTCAAAATCAATGAAAAATTAAACTTTACACCTGCGGGAACACGTTCAAACTGGCGTGGATTGGCAGCCGACGTAATGCGATCAATCACAACTTCGGTTTTGACTTCAGTCATTGGCATATCTAAGTTGGGTGCGTTTTTCAATTTTTCTGCACTTTCATCACTCAAGTGTGCATCGCGGACAAGTAAACGGGTTGGCGTGACACGTTGTTTTTCTTCACTATTATTATCCGCCGCAATACCAAACAATTTACCTAACAAAGTATCAGGATTTTTTCCCGACATCGCTTGACCTTTTTCAAATGAAAACCCGCCATATTCTGAATTTTGGTCTTCCAAACCGTGTAAACGCTCTAATAATGAACGTATTTTGCCACGCAACGATGAACCGGGAATATAAGGTTTATTGCTAATTGGGTCGCGAGCAACGACATTATCCGCCCCACCAATTGCCATGCTGACCGAGTTGCCACCAATATGTAAACCCGTTTGTGCGATAATTTGCCCATTTATGAAGATTTTGCTGTGAATTTGCGTTTTTGCAGCTTTCTGCTGTGCTTTTAGTTCTTCAACGGTCATTTCATTTGACATTATTATTTACCTCCATGACATTTGTGATAAGCAACAATTGCCTCAAAAAATTGACAAAAACGTTCAAAAGATTTTTTATCTTCTGTATTAATTACAAAATCAATTGCTTGGCTGATGACTTCTTGCAAATCTTTAACTCCGCCTTTATGTCGCCCAGCTGCATAGGCTAAACGAGGTTTTAACAATAATAAGCCTTGTGCAGTTTGTTCATTCCAGCCCGCCATTTCTAACTTTTTCATACTACCGTAAGCATTACGAATTTGAGTGGTTGTCACTTTCTTAGTATTTGCTAAGTAATCTCCAAAATCACTGGCACAAGTCACTAATTTCGCGGCTGCACTGACATCATGCTGAGTAATAATTATTTCAATTTCTTCATGCGTGGGTTTTGACATTATGCACGTCCTTTTCTGGTTAAAAATTCAACCCATCGTACAGGCAAGGGCAACCAATGCGATACGGTTAGCTTGCTATCGCCAATTCTGTCTTCAAAAATAATGGTTTTAATATATTCAAGTTCTTGTTCTATATCGGAGTTTGGATAACGATCAGCCATACGTGCTAAGTTATAAACCAGCCGCCATCGCCACTTTTGCCACATAACCAATTGTTTAATCTCATTAACATCTTTATCTTGTTTTTTTGATAAACGCTCAAATTCTTGCATAGCCAATACAACTTGGCGTAAACGGTCAATAATTGCTCGATTATCTGATTTTTGAATAATACTCTCTATTTTGTCTCTAAATTCTACGATTTGCTCATATCTTTCCCAAGGAATCGCCGTTTCTAAAAAACAAAATGTATCTTTGGTTTTATCTTGTTTGGTTTTTAAACTGATATATTCTAAATTTTTAGCTTTAGATTCTTGTTCACCCGCCAACTGAGCCGCTCGGGAAATCGGATAACGCCCTCGAACCATTGCGATACCACCTGAAATAGTAAAGTTAGGATTTTCAGCACAATATTGGGTAAATTGGGTTCTAATTTCATGGGCAACGTCGGGCAACTCATCCCATGATCCAATCAAAAATAAGTCGTCGCCGCCTGCATAGATAATTTGCGTTCTTTGGTATTTTTTTAGTAATTCATTTAAATGACCTGAAAAGAATAAATTAAGTTGTCTGGACAATGTGGCAACTCGTGATAATGAACCCATTGTTTTATTTTCAAAATTTAATCCATTTACAAATACTTGCCCTAAGTTATCCACATCCATACGCAAAATGCCAGCGCGTTTAATACCTGTACTACATTCTGCAAAATTATTAAAATCAAATCCCACTTGTTCTTGTTGCTGCTGATAGCATTCTAATTTCTCAAGATATTGATTTTTTTCGTTATTCCAAATCCCAGCAAACCGAAATCCCACATTAATATTTTTAGCTAAATCTGTCGTTAATGCAGTGTTATCAAAATGGTTTATTTTTTCCAAGAAAATACGATCATTTGCTGTTTGTATAGCTACATTTTCAAGCTGTGATTTTTCAAGGATAAACAAGTCACAAAATAATAGTGGAATGCGTAAACCTGTATTTATTTGTTGATTTTTATCCCATTTCCATAAAAAATAAAGATGATCTTGGGTATGTAAACTTTTTCCTAGTTTTTCTAAGCTATGACATTGACTACAAATCACTTTATCATCAGATGTTTTTCGTAAATCTGCCGCTACGTCATCCCGTCCACAAACCTCACAGAACTGTTTATCTACTTTATCAGAAAAATGTAGGCTAATTGGTTCAAAGAAATCAGTATTTTTTACAATCAACGGTTTAAAACGCTGCAATCTATCTTGCATCAAATCTTCACTGACTTGTTTCCATTTATCACCCATATTGCCACCAAAAAAATCTGTAGCACAGACATTTGCACTACCAATCCCTAAGAACACTAAACCACGAAATTCCGCCAGTAATTTTTCATTGATTTTAACGACTTCCTGTTTGAGTTTTTCCACTTTATCAATCGGAATCAGTAAATAGAACTTTCCACCTGATGAGTAGATTTGACTGGTTGGGAATAGGTTTAGTTGTTGGGTTAAATGTTGTGAAACCGCATCGCATAATAGTTGAATATACAGTGAGCGACCGCGTAGGGCTTTGGCTGCATTTTTGTGTACGATGTTATAGATAAAGCTTTGAATCCCTGAGAAATCTCCACAAATTAATGACCATTTTGTTGTTATTTCATTGCTAAAGTCTGTATTAGAAAAACTATCTTTTTGATGAAATTCATATAAACCTTCGGCAATCGCAGCTTTTACGCGTAAATGGTCAAATAATGAAATATCTGAAGTTGTATTTTTTTCTGTATTTTCTAAGGCAGGAACTTGAGAGAAAAAACGTTCAAATAAGCTTAATAAATTATAGGCAAGATGTGGAAGTGTGTTATGAGTTAATTGGTTAAAATGAGGCGTTTTATCAAAAGCGTTCCAAAATACCGTTTCTAAATTTTTATAATCTTGCGTGGCTGTTTTATTTGTGTTTTGAATTGGATAAATTGATTTTTGTTCTAAGGATAAAGCGGTTAAAGGTAAGTAATAATTTGTTTTTTGATTTATATCATTTTGGTTTAAAGTGATTTTTTCTAGTATTGATTGTAAATAATGGGTATTTGGATTGTTTTTGTCATTTTGTTCGGAAATAGCGAAATAATGAGCCTCTTTAATAAGTTGTTTTAAGTGCGAATCTGTGGTTTCAGTTGCCAGTTGTTTCCAAAGTGCTATTTTTTCTAAAGCGGGATTATGTGCTTGTAATTTATCACAGAATTTTGCCGTATTTTCAGTAATTTCGCCACCATTGCTATGATAGAAAAATATGCCGATATGATGAATCAGTGCAGCCAATACGACTTGTTGTTTTTCATGATTTTCTTTATTCATTATTGTCTATTTATAGGCTTTTAATTGTGATTAAATAGTAGAGTTGTTGTATTATCTTGTCAAGCTAAAAAGCTGCATGGATGTCAAGCTTATATTTTTTAAATAGGTTTATGAGTAGTTATTGGCAGGATTTGCTCGCAGATTTATCCAAGTTACAATTTCTTGAAAGTCTAATTTACCTGATGCCACCGCAATAACAAAGTCGTATTTATCATCTTGCGTTGCTTGTATATCCTTGTCAAAGTGCATCAACAATAAACGCATTAAAACATAGCCAGTCCTTTTATTACCGTCTATGAATGGATGGTTTTTAATGATACTTTCTAAAATTGCACCTGCTTTTTCTTCAGGAGTGGGATAAAACAGGGTTTCACCAAAACCACTAAAGGGTCTTTCAAGTGCAGATTTCAGCGCATTTTCGTCTCTAATTCCTTCTGAACCACCAAATTCTTTTAATAAAGCTTGGTGAATTTCAATAACATCTTGATAATCTATCATTTTGCTAGCTTTTCAAGCAATGTTCGGTCTTCATTCAAAATGGTTTTTAAGTTTGATGATATATGTATCTTTTTTTGAGTCGATGCTTCTATTTTACGTAGATGTTGTAAAAGCTCATCTAACGCTTCACTAGGTAATTTATTGACTATTTGTACGATTTCTTGTTTGATTTCCATTTTTTACACTATTCTTTAGCATGTTGACCGTCATATTTTTATAGTATAGTTGATATTTCTGTATTATTGTGGTGTTGAGGTTAATTTTTAATGAATCCCCTTTTTTTGTTAAATAGTCCTGTTTTGACCGCTTATGGGCAGTGGCAGTTTTTGCCTGTTTCATTAATGGATGCTAGGAAATTAGTTGAAACTGATTTTATTTCAGCAATTGGACATGAGAGTACCGCGCAGTTGCTTTCGCAGTTGTTGGAAAAAGAGATTATTTGTCAACGGATTAGCATTACGATGCAGCCACAGGATAGGGCTTTAATTTTTCGGATTAAAAAACGTTTGCCAGATACACGGGAGTTAACGCAAGCGGAGATTTCACAGTTATCTTATGAATTTGGCTTGTTGCGTTATTTATCTGAGTAATGATAGGTTTTTAAGACATTATCAACTTTTTAAATTCCGCAATAGATATAACATTAACCTTTGGAAATTCTATATTTTTCAGAATATTAAAGTGTTTATCTTCTGTCACAATATAGTTTACATTTGAGGCAATAGCGCAATCTACAAATTTGTCATCATCTTTGTCATCTTTTATTAAATGCCAGCGGTAATGTACTGTTATAAAATGAATATTTGAAAGAGACAGTAAACTTTTGACCACACGTTCAGCAGTATAAGGGTTGTATTTTAATCCAATAATTTCTTCATATTCAGTTAATATCTCGTTACTGATAAATAAATCATATTTTTGCTCAAGTAGTGTACGATACATCCAATGATATTTTGATTTTGAGGAAATGGAAACAAGTAATACGTTGGTATCAAGTACAAATTTATTCATGTAGCCATTGTTCCATCGTATCTTGAGTGTAGTCTTTTTCGTCCCATATTCTGTCAGCTTCTTGAATGGCTTGTTTTGCAAAATATTGGGCGAGTATCTCTTTTATATCTTGTAATTGCTCTTCTGTGACATTGTGGGCAAATAATTTGAGTAATTCGAGTTGTAAATTGCTTAAAGGTTGTTGTAATGTCATGATTATTTCTCAGTGATTTGATTATATTTAAGCATATCTGTCGGAAATTGCGCTGTCAATATTTGATTATTAAGTAAACTTTAATGGATATTTGGTTTTAGGAGTATAAAATGCGACATCTTGATTATCAGTCAAAACGTGCAATTATTATTCTGACTAATTTGTTAGGGTCTGCCAATCCTTTGACTATTATGATTACAGTGTTGTTTATTGTGTCATTGGGTTGGTTTGCAGATATTAGTCTTGGTTATATAAATACTAGTTTGTCTGGTCATTTTATAACAGTTTTGCAATGGACTGGTTTTGATATTTATATTGCTGATTTTAAAAGTAATTTATGCGCCACTATTTCTTGTGATTTGATTTCTGAAATTCCTGAAAAGTTGGTTTTATGGTCGATTTTTCCAATTTTACTGATTATTTTGGTATTTTATGCACGATATTATCCAAAGTCATTGCGGGCAACTATTGAGCCAGAGCATCAACCTGCTAAGGCTAAGGCATTGATTTTATATTTAAGTCCCGCAAATACCAAACCGATAGAAAATCTATTGCAGCAGTCGCAGTGTCGGCATAAGTTAGAAACGATTGATATGGATGTTGCGTTTCCAAGACATTCTTGGCGGATGCCGCTTGAGTCAATTGTGTATCATTTGGAGCGGTTGCAGTATGTGATTATTATTCCGCCTGATAAAGAGACGATGAAATTTGTGTCTTGTTTTAAGGATTTATTGACGTATTTATTGCCTGTTGATAAGCAAAATATCCAAGTTAAAGCGTATCATGAGTTAGGTGTTGATTTTCCTGAGAGTGTGAATTCTGAGGATATTAAGGCATTGGCGGAGGCGACGCAGCAGGCGTATGATTTTTTGTTAAAGCAGAAGGTGCGTAATCGGGATATTTTAATTGATATTACGGGTGGGAAAAAAACCGCAGGGATTGCAGGGGCGATTATTGCGTTGGAGGATGGGCGTGAATTTCAGTATGTCAGCACGGATGATTATCAACCACACACCTTTGATGTGACGTATGATAAAAATAGAGAGTAGTTTTTAACTTTTTGATTTTGAATGTTAATTTTTAATTGCTTGAAATTATTATGTTTTTATAACCAATTGAATTTTAAAGATTCGCATAAGAAAATTATTTTTTGTAGGGTTAATTAAGGTGAAAAATGAAAGTGCTTTAATATTAATCGGTTAAGATGGTTTTGATATTTTTTAGCAAAAAAAGCTGCGCGAATTGTTGAAATTTCAGCAAACTTTGGTATTATAGCTCTTAAGGTTTATCCATTTTTACCCTTTTGGCGGATTTTGATATGCGAAATAACCACACAAATCATAGTGGCGCGGAAATCGCTTATAGCCTGTTGATTTTACAATGGGTAAAAAGGGTGCAGTCGCACAGACGTTAGCCGTTTAGACTGTTGAGACTTTACTGCTTCTTCGAAAAGAACTTTCCACCCCAGTGTCGCACAGACGTTAGCCGTTTAGGCTGTTGAGACTTAGAAAATAAGAAAACAGTCTTACATCATTAAACCTGTCGCACAGACGTTAGCCGTTTAGGCTGTTTATTTGTCTGAATCTGGATTTACAGGATGAAAAGATTTTCAAGATTAAATCCTGCTTATCTTCAAAAGCCATTTGATTTTGTTCACAGTGCTGTTTTTATACTTTCGATTTATCTGCTAAACTCAGTTGTATTCTCTGTAATCTAAGGAAAAGAAAATGCAGCTTAATATCAGCGTTGACGATAAGCTCATACACCAAGCACAACAAATCAATCCTCGTTCAAATCATACTGAAATTGTTGAAATGGCTTTGCGTACTTGGCTTGCTCAGCAATCTGAAAACCCCAAACCTAAAACCAATCAAACGTGTTATGACCTTGCAAAACATCTGATAGGTTCAATTCAAGTCCCTGCTGATTTATCAACGAATATAAAATAGATATTAGCCGTTTAGGCTGTTGAGACTTTTTTGTCCCTGGGAAACAGCGAATATATCGCCGTTTGGTCGCACAGATGTTAGCCGTTTAGGCTGTTGAGACTAATCGCCAATCTGTTGCTCACCCCAGCTTACAGCAGTCGCACAGACGTTAGCCGTTTAGGCTGTTGATTTCATTTGAGTAAATATTGATAGATTTTGAATGGGATGAAACAAAAGCACGTAGCAACAAAAACAAACATGATGTATCCTTTTTTGAAGCCACCGAAGTTTTTAGCGATGAATATGCGGCTTATGTCCGTGATCCAGACCATTCCCATGCTGAAGAGAGATATTTAGTATTTGGAATATCAGTAACAGAAAAATATCTCGTTGTTTCTTATACAGAAAGATATAATATTATCCGCATCATTTCAGCTCGCCACATGACACGTCAGGAGCGCAAAGCCTATGAACAGTGAAGAAGATACTTTAAGAACGGAATATTCAGCCGAATTAATACAATCAGGACAACGCGGTAAATATGCAAAACGTTACCGTGATGAAGGTACAAATATCATTATGATAGCACCTGATTTACACCAACTATTTCCAAACTCAGAAGCAGTAAACCAAGCATTACGCCAATATGCAAAAGAACACCGTATGCCCTTGGCTTCCTAAAAATAATACTTTAGCCGTTTAGGCTGTCTATTTCTGAACATGATTTAACAGATTACTGGGTAGACAAGATTTTTAATGCTGCTTATCTTCAAATCCGTTTCATCTTGTTTAAAATGTTATTTTAATTTGCGACGATGTACCACGTCGTGATTTGACAGGATGAAAATCAGTGTGTCCACAGAAAAATATCATGACGCAGGTGCGTCTATGAGTCATTCCACGCAGTGAGTGGAATGAGAAAAAAATGTACCAAGGTTTTCTAATTGTCATAATGCGGTTTCCAAAAATTTAAATAAAAAGGATTGCATTAAGTTATAGACCAGAAATGAATAATTGCAAATTTTGCGGGGGATTTTGATTAAGAAGGGGCAACATTGCGCTACCCCAAAATGAAAGATTAGTTTTGATTAGCGAAATAGTCGCGGATCGCAGAAATACCTTGCTTTGCAATGTCTAATGGTGGTGAAATTAAAGTATCATTCCCGTCAATAGACAAGTAGTCTAGGTTTTGCAACTGTCCAATTTCAGGCGGTAAGTTTTGTAATTGGTTATTACTTAAATCTAACGTCTTTAAGCTTTGCAACTGCCCAAATTCAGGCGGTAAGACGGTCAATTGATTATCACTTAAATCTAACCCAGTTAAGCTTTGCAACTGAACAATTTCAGGCGACAAGGTGGTCAATTGGTTATTACTTAAATCTAACCCAGTTAAGCTTTGCAACTGAACAATTTCAGGCAGCAAGGTGGCCAATTGGTTCCTCCATAAATATAATCCTGTTAAGCTTTGCAACTGAACAATTTCAGGTGGTAAGGTGGTCAATTGGTTATTACTTAAATCTAACGTCTCTAAGCTTTGTAACTGTCCAATTTCTGAGGGCAGAGTAACTAATTGATTGAAACCAATATCCAATTGAGTTAGGTTTTGTAACTGAGCTATTTCAGGCGGCAGAACGGTTAATTGATTATAGCTAACATCCAATTGGGTTAGGTTTTGTAACTGATTAATTTCAGTAGGCAAGGTGGTTATTTGATTGTTGCTAACATCCAATTGAGTTAGGTTTTGTAACTGAGCTATTTCAGGCGGCAGAGCAGTTAATTGATTGTCGCTAGTATCCAATTGGATTAGGCTTTGTAACTGGTTAATCTCAGTAGGCAAGGCGGTTATTTGATTGTTGCTAACATCCAATTGAGTTAGGTTTTGTAACTGAGCTATTTCAGGCGGCAGAGCAGTTAATTGATTGTCGCTAGTATCCAATTGGATTAGGCTTTGTAACTGGTTAATCTCAGTAGGCAAGGCGGTTAGTTGATTGAAACCAACATTCAATTGAGTCAAGTTTTGTAACTGAGCTATTTCAGGCGGCAGAGCAGTTAATTGATTGTTGCTAACATCCAATTGGATTAGGTTTGGTAGCTGAGTTATTTCAGGTAGCAGAGTAGTTAGCTGAGAGTCAGAAATATCTAATTTTGTTAAATTTTGTAGTTGTCCAATTTCAGGTGGTAAATGTGTTAAGTAATTTCTACCATAATAAGCTTCACCTACATCCTCTATATCCCCCGATAAATCTAGGACGGTGAGATTGGTCAGTTGTCCAATTTCAGGTGGTATTGATGTTAAGCTACCTAATAGCGATAATTTTTTTATATTCTGCAATTGGCTAATTTCAGGCGGTAAGCTTGTGATACCTGATAAATATAATTCATTTAAGTTAGGTAATTGTGCAATGACAGGTAATAATGTAGTAACTTCTGCTGTAAATAGTTTTAATTTTGTTAAGCTTTGTAATTGTCCAAATTCAGCAGGTAAGCTTTCAAAATTGCCACGCATAAATAATTCTGTCAAATTTTGTAACTGTCCAAATTCAACAGGTAAACCCGTTAGTTGATTGTCAGAAAGGTTTAATTCTCTTAAGTTATGTAATTGACCTATTTCAGGGGGTAATTCAATTAAGTTGTTAGATTGTAAATCTAAAACTGTTAAGTGCTCCAACTGTCCAATTTTTGATGGTAATGTCTCTATCCTATTATTATAAAGACCTAGCTTAGATAAGTGTTTCAATGAGCATAGTAAATCTAATAATTGGGTAGCTTGTTTTTGAGAGAGATTGCCAATTGTTCTATTCAAATTAAACCCAATCACATTACCCACATCATCTAATGTATAACCATTTCTAAAAGAATGGCGAACCATAAATAGGGGTTCAAAGCGTAAAGTTTTTTCAGCCACTTCATCGATACTGATTTGTTTTAATTCTTGACCGATGATGTTTTCTACTTGCTGAATGATTTCTAAATCAGTTAAGCTTTCTGGATCAACTTCTAAGCCAATCGGTTTGGCAAATCCATCAAACAATTGCCATTTTGTTTCCCGTTCACCTAAGATGTTAATAAAATCAATATCTAGTTGCGGTTGGCTTGCACCCACGGTTGAATAGTTATCGCCAAAGGCTAAGTCAAATTGAACAGTAGTTGGCTGTGAAACATAAAATGAGATAAAGCCTTCAGGCACATTCGGTTCAATCCATCCCCCATTGATGATATTGAGCAAATTATCTGCTTGTATCGCCAAACCTGAATAAATATCTTGTCCATCAATACTGGTGATTTCAGCGACATAAAATCCTGCATCTAAAACAGGTGTAATGTGTGTCTGTTCTGAATTGATTAACGTGGGTTCGTAAAAAGCAACACGCCCATTTTCTGTATTCTGATATAACGCAGCGAGTACGGCTTGCTCTGGAAGCAAATAGTTATAAGGGGTTAAGCTAATTGCTTGAGATTCAGGTAAATAAAATGCGACCCAGCTGGATAAATTATTTTCAACATGGGTAGTTGAACCTGTACTTAAATTTTGTAAACCCAGTTGCTCAGTGCCATCAGCACTAACAGAAATAGTGAGTCCCCACATACCTGCTTGTCCTGAATCAGGTAGTGAGACTTTAGCAAGATAATAACCTGCTTTATCAAAAGAAACATTGTAATTGCATTGATCTGTTGTGCATTCGTCAGCTTTGGACAATACACTGCTAAAGCACAAATACAGCAATACACTGTAAATGTAC
>JADGDW010000145.1 GCA_016744725.1 Candidatus Albibeggiatoa sp. nov. BB20
TAGAATTCAAATTAATAGAGTTGTTTCACGATAAAAAGCAGTTATGTAGAAAGGTAGAAATTCTAAAGCTTGGCACAAATTCTAAGAATAAGGTTATATAAATCAAGTAGATGGATTCTAACTTTACTTGCAATGACTCGATAATGTTTCATGCTGCCAATGCTGTTTTCAACAAAGATTCTGTTTGAAGCAATAAGTTAATTATGATTTTTCTGTTCATAAGTCAATTCACAGTCTTTTTTACATTTATATGGTAGTGGTTTCGACCTATAGTGATACTATAAAATTAGACTTAATAATCTCAAGTTAATGTTGAGAGACTAAGTGTGAATATTAATAAAATTAGGAGCACAGAAATTATTCCGCACCAGCAAAATAAGTTTTGCACTCCCTACTTATTGAAAATGCCAATCTATAGAAGCTTGAAGCATTTTTACAATTTATTTAACACCTGTTGTCATTTTTTGCATCGTGTCATCTTTATCAACAAAATGATGTTTATACGCAACAATAGCATGGCCAATAATAATGGCTAATGCGGTAAATGCAATGATTTCATGGGCTTCACCTGCAATTTTATGTAACTCTTCGCTCTTCTCAATTAACAATGGAATATCAAATAATCCAAAAAAGCTAATTTCATAACCGCCTGAAGACGAAAAGATATAGCCCGAAATCGGAATCAAGAAAATCAACACATATAACACAGAGTGCCCAATATAAGCTGCTGCTTTTGCCATTCCGCTCATTTTTTCAGGGAAATTGGGGTGAGTATTGGTTAACGTCCACATCAAACGTAAAATACCCAAAAACAACACTAACATGCCTGCTGCTTTATGGTAGGGATATAAATCATAGACTTCATTTTCCGCCATATACCAGCCGACAGGAATTAAAACTAAAATCAAAATAGCCATCGTCCAGTGAAATAGGCGGGCAATTAGACCATAAGATTTTTTAGTATTTGCTAACATTAAGTTTTGCTCCTTAATAAATGAATTAAAAATCGTTTTCAGGTTTAAACGTATTTAAAAATAAATCTGCCGAGACATTATCTGTTGCGTGGCTTACCGCATCCACAATATCAGTATCTTCCCAACCTGCATCACGCACCAATTGCAAATCTTGACCTGTAATTTTTAACGGCTGACTGGCCGCCTCTAGCACAAAAGATAATAAGACTTTTTCTTTATCACTCAAGGGGGCATCATTCGGATCACGACGCGTTGCAATAATTTCTTCATGTGACCAGTTAAACATATTAATTAAAAGACTGGTATTAAAACCAATACAATAGTCGCAAATATTGTCAACTGAAACCAACATTCGAATCACTGCCAAAAACTCCATGCTTAAATTTGGATGCTCCATAAAATAAGCAATTTTACGCCAAGTGAGTTCAAGTAAAAGAGGACTGGCACTATAAGTTTGAAATGCTTGTGGAATATAGCCTAAACTTTTCTCAATTTCATTGTAGATTTCAGCAACTTTGCCAGTTGCTTGTTCACGCGTAACAGTTGAAACAATCGTCATGATTACTCACTCCTCAATTGAGGTGTATCGCACTTGCGTTTGGGATGTGGGCCAATAAATATTAGCGTTGGCCTATTTTCACTAACAATGAGCCAGAATGCAATCGCTAATCTTGACAAAAACTCTATAATATTTTAGTGGGAAATGAACGCCTTTTTGATTAAAAAGGGTATTTGTAGTGTTTTTGGGGAAAATGGGATTTTAATGCTCAATGTGTATTAATCTCATGATAATAAATCTATCGATCTGTAGTCATTTATAAGCACTTGAGCTTGTAGATTAGCTGTATTCAAAAACATTCATGGCAAGTGATTGCAAAAATAAGCTTCTATTTATCAGGCTTTCTATACTTAAGTCTCAATATGACTCAATACTTTGTTTTTACACGATATTAACTAGTAAAAAAGGCATTACTAAAAAAAAATATACCGTGACACTTGTAAGTATTGGGCAAAACTTGATATTTTACCAACAGATGCAACAATAACATAAATGAGTATTGATAGAGATCAACCAATGGCAATCCTAGATATTTTATATTTTCCAGACCCTCGTTTGCGTACCGAGGCCAAGCCAGTTAAGCAAGTAACACCCAAATTACAGCAATTTGTGGATGATATGTTTGAAACCATGTACGAAGCCCCCGGTATTGGTTTAGCTGCAACTCAAGTCAATGTACACAGACAAGTCATTGTGATTGATACTACCGAGGATAAAAGTAATCCTTTGTGTTTTATCAATCCTAAAATTACCCGCTTAGAAGGCAATACCAGCTATGATGAGGGTTGTTTGTCTGTACCTGCTGTTTATGAAACCATTCAACGCGCAGAAAAAGTGACTGTTGAGGCCTTAAACCGTGAAGGTGAAGCGTTTACATTAGAAGCGGACGGCTTACTTGCCATTTGTATCCAACATGAAGTCGACCACTTGAAAGGTAAATTATTTGTAGATTATTTATCCTCATTGAAACGCCAACGTATTGCAAAAAAATTAGATAAACAAAACCGCCAACAGCCAGCATAATACTATGAATAAAAAACGGATTATTTTTGCAGGAACGCCTGATTTTTCTGTGCCTTGTTTGCAAGCGTTGCTTGATTCTCAGCATGAAGTTTGTGCCGTGTATACCCAGCCTGATAGACCCGCAGGGCGCGGGCGAAAACTACAAACCAGCCCCGTTAAGAAATTAGCCTTAGAGCATAATATCCCTGTTTATCAACCGAAAAGCTTAAGAAAAGCCGAGGCAAAAGCTGAGTTGCTCGCTTTAGAAGCTGATTTGATGGTGGTGGTTGCGTATGGACTGATTCTACCAAAAGCGGTGCTGAATGCGCCTCAATTTGGCTGTGTCAATGTTCATGCCTCAATTTTACCGCGTTGGCGTGGTGCTGCACCGATTCAACGTGCCATCATGGAGGGTGATAAAACCACAGGCGTGACCTTGATGCAAATGGATATCGGTTTAGATACGGGAGATATGTTAGCCAAAGTAGAATGCGATATTTTGCCAGAAGATACAGGACAAATATTGCATGATCGTCTTTCAAAAATAGGGGCTGACTTACTTGCACAACAGATTGATAATGTAGAGCAGCTCACAGCAGAATCACAAAATGATGATTTAGCCAATTATGCGCATAAATTAGAAAAAGCTGAGGCAAAGCTGGATTTTTCTCAATCCGCACAAGTTTTGGCCAATAAAGTACGCGCTTTCAACCCTTGGCCTGTCACTCAAGCCGAAATTGCTGACATGACATTACGCATTTGGGACGCGCAAGCCATTGATGAAATGGTCAATCAAGCGGCAGGCTCTGTGATTCGTAGCGAAAAGCAAGGTATTGATGTGGCCACAGGTGATGGTGTGTTGAGATTATTAAAAGTACAAAAAGCAGGCGGCAAACCGATTAAAGTCAGCGATTTTTTAAATGCTCATCCAAAATTTGGACTTGAATAAAGCATTGTATTTTTTAAATCAGTTGGAAAAGTGATAAGACCATGTTGATTATGTTGGATGGAATAACCTAGTGTTTTCCACTAAATGCTCCAGCAGCATCGTTGTTGATTTGGAACATTGGAACACAGTGCATGATTTTATCCATCATGTAACATCAGGGACACTTGCGCTATTTTGGGTATAGGATCACTAAATAATAAACAAGTGCCGTATTCATGTTGGCCCTCAGAGCTTTAACTGTGAAAATGCGCTACAATTCCCCAATTTGCTAATAATGACCAAAAGGTTGCTCAAACAATGAGAAAAATTGACCGTTATATTGGTCTGGCCGTATTTTCTGGTATTTTTATCGTCCTATTTGTCTTAGTTGGCTTGTTTACTTTTTTTACATTTATTGAAGAAATTGAAGATATTGGCAACCAAGGCTACAGCACTTGGGATGCAACGCTCTATGTTGTGTATTTGATGCCACGACAGATTTATGATTTATTTCCAACCGCTGTTTTACTGGGCACGCTGGTGGGCTTAGGTGGTTTAGCAAATAATAATGAATTGACCGTGATTCGGGCAGCAGGTGTCTCAATTTTCCGAATTACCTTAGCCAGTTTACAGGTGAGTTTGTTTCTGACTTTAATGGCGATGTTGTTAGGCGAAGCCATTGCACCCCAATGGGAACAATATGCAAAGGACTTACGTGCGGATGCTAAATCAGCTCCACAGCAACAAAGTCAAACTTTTTCGCATCGTTGGTATGGTTATTGGGGACGTGAAGGCGATGATTTTATTAGTATTCAACGAATTCTGTCTGATGGTGGTTTTGGTGATATTGTATTGTATCGCTTTACCCCAGAACAACAATTACAAACCACAATTCATGCCCGCAAAGCCTATTATGAGCAACATGGTTGGCAATTTTATGATGTTATAAAACAGGATATGAGTACCCAAGGCGTATATCAATCAGAGTTGAGTGAATATCGCTGGGAAGCTGAACTCAATCCAGAATTGGTTAAGCATGTGGTGGTTAGACCTGAAAAATTGTCCAGTTTGGGTTTGTATGAATATATTCAATATTTAAAGCGTAATGGACAAAGTAGTAATGAATATGAACTGGCATTATGGTCACGGCTCAGTTATCCCTTTGTCAGTATTACAATGGTATTTTTAGCTGTGCCCTTTATTTTTGGTTCATTGCGTAATGTAGCGATTGGCGAACGCATGTTGAAGGGCGCATTTTTCGGTATTGGTTTTTATATGTTTAATAAAATTGTGGGTAATGCCAGCTTAGTGTATGGATGGCATCCTATTTTTAGTGCGCTATTACCGCCATTAATTTTCTTGAGTTTCACTATTTACTTGATGCGGCGGCAAGATTAAGTTTTTCAAATAGTCATCAATCACAGGGACTGCATCTTTTCTACACACCATACACGTCGGTAAATGGGCAATCTGTGGCTCAAGTTGGGTAATGTGCAACTGCTCAACATAGCCTAATTTTTTCACAATATTCAATGGCAATGCAGTCATACCCATGCCGACTTTTACACAGCCTAAAATCGTTTCTAAACTGCCAAATTCCAAGGTTTTATAATCATATTTGCCCTGTTGCTTTAGATAATTTTGTAAAAACGTATTATACGCACAGCCTTTTTTAAACGATAAAATCACCTCTGGCACAATACCCGTTTTAGGCTCTAATATCACGATTTGTTCTTCAAATTGATTCAGCACAATCAAATCCTGATGGCTGGGTTGGCCTGTAATAAAAGCGATATCCACTTTAAAATCTAAAATCATTTGGGTAATAATATCGGTTGTACCTGTGAACAGTTCTAGCTGCATTTGTGGATAGTCATTATGCAGCTTAACTAAAAATGGCACGATACGCGTCACCGCATTAGATTCAGTTGAACCCACTCGCAAATATCCTTGATGGGCTATGTTTTTCATTTCTAACACAGCCAATTCCATTTTACGTACAATATCAGTCGCATGATGATAAAAACGCTCGCCTGCTTGAGTTAAAACCACGCCTTTCGGTACTCGATGAAATAAGTTGTGCCCAATATTTTTTTCCAGTTGTTTAATTCGGGCGGTTACGTTTGATTGCGCAAATTTCAGTTGTTTGGCAGCTAATGAAATGCTTTGATTATCTGCCACTGTCACAAAGACTTTTAATAAATTTGAATCCATATCACACTCTATTATATCGTTTATCATGATTGGTTATTTGATAAATATATCATTTTTAGTGATACTATGCGCAGCTTTTATTTAAGAGGTCACATTGAATGTCAAATATCAATTTGTTAGATAGGAATGATAATGCCGCGATTTTATTAGCCGGCATCATTGGATTAATTGTTGGTGTGGGTGTGGCACGGTTTGCCTTCACTTCATTGTTACCTGCAATGTTAGACGATTCGCTAGAGCTGACTTTTGCAGGCGTATTGGCTTCTGTGAATTTTGTAGGCTATTTGAGTGGTGCAATTTTCGCAACTTTTATCAAAGATATTCATACCAAAGTGAAATATTTTAGAATAGGTATGGTGTTATGTGTTGTTACAACGCTGGGCTTAGCGATCACTAGTAATGAAATTGTTTGGTTGATTGCACGAATTATTGCTGGGTTTGGTGCAGCAATGGCATTAGTGGTTGGTTCAGCGATCGTGATGACAAAATTAAATTTTGCTGACAAAACCAAAGCAATGGGAATTCATTTTAGTGGGATTGGATTTTCTATTTTAGTCACTGATTTGATGAGTCGAGCGGTTTTAGCTTCAGGCGAAAACTGGCAAAGCGCGTGGCTGGTTTTAAGTATATTTGGAGCAATGGCTGCGATTTATTCTATTTATATATTGTCAGTTGATAAAGAAGTAAAACAGAATGCAACAACTCATCCCGTTGATAAATCAATATTTTCCTTATTTGTAATCGTATTAATTCTGGCCTATTTTACCGAGGGCGTAGGCTTTGTGGTTCAAGGCACATTTTTGCCTGATATTATTAATTCTTTAGATGGATTAGAAGGTTATGGCAGTTTTACATGGACGATAGTTGGGCTTGCGGGTATTCCTTCTTGCATTATCTGGATGCGATTGGCAGCGCGTTATGGCAATGTCAATATGATTATGGTTGCAATGTTGATTCAAGTTATTGGTATTTTGATTCCAACGTTGACCAATAATGTGTATTTAAATCTGTTTTGTGGCGTTTTATATGGTGGGACATTTGTTGGTTTAGTGGCTTTATTTATGCACTTAGGCGGAAAATTAGCGGGAAATCATCCTGTGGTATTGATGGGCGCGTTAACGACAGCTTATGGTATCGGGCAAGTCAGTGCACCATTGTATAGCGTGGCATTAGTGCATTATTCTGGAAGCTACGATTATGCTTTGTATTTAACGGCGGCAATTGTATTTAGTGGCATCATTTTGTTATTTTTCGCCAAGAATTTACAACATGTGGATTTATAAGAATATTATTATCTGTTGCAAACCATTAAGATTGCGCATCTTTTGCGGATTAATTGCCCTGTATAGCAACCAATAATTGATTATTAAAGAGGGGGTGAGACAAACAGGAGCACAACACTTTGCACTCCTGCTCACTTCAATTTAAAACATAGGACTGATTATTTCATCGCGCCTTTACCATAGCGTTCTTCATAGCCTTTACGTACAGCGTCAATTTGCTCTGGCTTTAAGCCATTGAAAAACCAATCATGTCCTTCAATAGGTCTAAAGTGTTTATCTAATAACTTCTGTGCTTCTTCATCACCAACTAACTCTTTCAACTCAGGAACGAATTCAAAATAAGTATGTTTAGCTACTTCATAAATACCATGCCACCAAGTGTAGTCAGGGCCACTCATAGATGCACCATGTCTTGCACGACGGCCTTCATGATGCCAAATTTCCCACCAAACCCACTCAATTTTTTCATCAAATGGTGCGGGGGTTAGTTTACCCATGGTTTTTAGATCAGTAATAATAGCTGCAATCGGTTTAGCAAATTTAGTGTTATATAAATCAACTAAATCGTCAAACTGTTTATAATGGCCATCAACATATTCTGAAGTATGGCAAGCATAACAAATGCCTTCCATTTTGCCGCGACGATCTTCCCAAGTAAACACTTCAGAGACTGTGCCACCGTTGGCTTTTGGATGATCTGGTTTATCACCTACTTTAGGTAATGGCTGACCTTCAGGTAAATCATATTGATGTCCATTATCTAAACGTATCAAATTGATTTTATTTGAAATAGGAGTACGTAAATTCCATGAAAGCCGTTCGCCCACATCATGGGTTTTAGGTTGATCGCCTGAGGCACTCATGTGACAAGTAGCACAAGTTGGGGCAGCACTGTAATCAACACCCGCAACCCATTTGTCTGAACCTAAATTCATTTTATCCACATTAGCGCGGTAAATAATGCCATGCTTAGATTCGTTATAGACTTCGATTTGAGGATGGTCAGGACCTACGTGACATTTACCACAGGTATCAGGGGTTCTTGCTTGCGCCCGAGAGAATTCGTGACGACCATGACATGCAGTACACGCGCCTTTTGAACCATCAGGATTAATCCGACCAATACCTGTATTTGGCCATGTATCTTTTGTAGGTTTACCTTTTTCATCAATTTTGATGGTTGTACCATGACATTGACGACAACCCGCATTTACTGCTGCTGGGCCACCAATGACTTCACCTAGTAAATTATCTAAAGAATGTAAGATTTCACCAGCACTGGCATGATGCGAACGTTGTACTTCTTTAAATTCACGCGGATGACAGGTAGAACAGTCTTTAGGTGTCACAATCACAGAAATACGTTGATCGTGATGCTCATAGCCATCAATATCATCAGGTTCAGCTCTATGGCAATCTAAGCAATCTACACCGTTTTGACCATGTTTACTCTGATTCCACTCCAAATACATACCGGGGCTTTCTGTCATGTGACATTCAACACATTCCTTACCCTCATCAGTACCCCAGTCTTTACCCTCTTTTCCTGCGGGACGTTCTGCAAAACTGTGACTGCAAAACAACAATCCCAGCATAAATAATAAAATATGCCCTACTTTGGTATACATTAAAAACGCTCCTAAAAATAGATTAAAATGATAAATAAATTCGCCATTCAACCATAGCAAAATTAGGATTAAAAGTCTTTGATATAAATCAACAAACCCACAAAAAATATTGTATTGATTTTATTCAGCTAAATAGCCTGTTGGATAAATGTTTTTGTTGTTATAAAATCTTAATCTTATTCAAGAATGGGTAGCGAAGCTATTTAGCTTTTTAGGGTTCTTATGCGTTTAAAATACAAGTTTTCTTTAATTTTAATTGTGAGTATTAGTATTACTGCTCTGATTGAAAGTGTTTCTTCTTACACTATGCAACGTAAAATAATTGATGCTGTTATGTATGATGAGGCAGTGCTGATTGGCCATCAATTTGAACAATCTCTGATAGCCACCCAACAAAAAACCACCACTATTTCCGAATTTATCACCACATTACCCTCTGTTAAACAGGCCTTTGCTGAGCAGAACCGTGACCAGTTAATTGAGGTTTTATTACCTGCATATCAAATCTTGCATGATAAACATGGCTATTCTCAAGCTCAATTCCATATTCCACCAAGCACTTCATTTTTGCGTTTACATGATATTACAAAATATGGTGATGACTTAAGCATGATGCGAGAAACGGTGCTGGAAGCTAATCATAATCAACAAATTTATCATGGTATTGAATCGGGTATTTCAGGTGTCAGTATTCGCAGTGTTGTGCCTATGACATACAAAGATGAACACATTGGTACATTTGAACTGGGTCTACAACTGAATGAAATATTAGATAATTTAAAAGATAGTAGTGATGTGGAAAGCGGGATTTTTATGGATGTTAATTTATTAAATAAATCTTTGGGTCAAGAACATAAATTAAATGAAGACCCTTTCTTTGGTAGTTTTAAATTGATCAATACCACCAAACCGAAATTGATGCAGGTTTTGGCTTCTGAAAGTGAACTTATTAGAGTAAAAGATAAACAGTTTTATACTCAAAATATCCGTAACTTTGAATTTTCGGTGATTTCAATGCCATTACGAGATTTTAGTAATCGCAAAATTGGTGTAGTGATTCTAGCTAAAGACTTTAGTTATTATCATGATTTAGCAAATATTTCTTTGGTGCGTACAATGAGCATTACTTTACTGGGAATTATTCTAGTTGCAACTATTTTACTTATTTTAGAAAGCTATTTCTTATATAACCCATTAAGTATTCTTGCAAATTCTCAAAATAAATTAGAATTCGAACAATTTGCAAAGCGTAAAGATGAAATCGGGGCAATAAGTCGAAAATTGCTAGATAAATAACGCCTTCCATTTCATTAACAGGATTAGATTTATGCTCAATATCTATCGTTTATTCATGAGTATTACATTGTACTTGCCTAGTTTGGTGTTTGCTCAGCTCACCGATTTTCCAGACAATATTTATCAGCCATTGGAAGTGGGTGTTGGAATAGAGTTACAACAGCTTCATATCATTAATGAAAAAGAACATTCTTTTGATGCCGAATTGATTTTACATCTACGTTGGAAAGACCCACGTTTGGCATTTGATATTAAACAAACAGGCACTTCTCGTAAAGAATACCGTGGTGATGATGCGAAACAATTTTTAGAACAGATTTGGACTCCAAAAACCCATTTTAGTAATTTAAAACAAAGTGAAGAATTAAATGAAAAACGCAATGTTTTTGTTCATCCAGATGGCTTAGTGGAAGATATTCAAGCCATTCAAGGTACATTTGAAACCGCATTTAATACACAATATTTTCCGTTTGATAATCAAAATCTTAAATTAGAATTGAAAAGCCAGTATTATGATTTACGCTTATTAAAATTAGTGCATCGTGTTGAAGATGGTGAATATTCAGGTGTCAGTGATATGAACTTAAGCCAATGGGATATTTATCACCACCGATATAGTTCTTATTTTTTCCGAGGTTGGAATAATGCGGCTTATTCGGGAATTGAAATGGATATTTATATTGAGCGCAGAACCAGCCAATTTTTACCGTTTATTTTCTTTCCTTTCATTACCTTAATGCTGTTTCCTAGCATCTCAATGTTTAGCCGTCATTATAATATGGAAACCAAAGTATCATTGTTATTGAATGGGATTTTGGCACAAATTGCATTGGCATTTACGATTAAAAGCACCTACACTACCGTTGAATTTGTAGGAAATACAGTTATTTACATTTTCATTTTGGGCATTGTTTATTATTTGGTAACACTGCTGCATAATGTGATTTTGTTGAATATGTATGACTCTCGCAAAGCATTAGTCTTGACCATCGATAATTACACAAAATGGGCCTATCCACTCATATTTATCATTTTGTTAACTCATTTGAGTATTGAGGCTATTATCACGGGATTGGCTTGATTGGATGGTTTACATTTTTTGCATATTGTTCCAATTAATGGGATGGTGATTGGAACAGTATTATCATTTCTAGTTACTGTGTTCTGCGTAGTGACGACATACAACGCGGAGCATCTCATATATTCCAGCAGTGATTGTTGGAATAAAACCAATAATACACTTCACTTTAAAAACTTTGACCCCCAAATAATTGTGCCGCCTTTTTATGATAAGCAAGCTGTTCTGGATATTGAAAACATCATCAATTTACGCTTTATTATGGTTTTGTATATATCTTTGCTTATAGTTAGCTTAACTTATTATAAATATAAATTATACTAGTAAAAATAGCCGATTAGCGATCTGTCTTTATTTTGACTTACATATAATATCTTTTTCCCTATTTTGCTATTCAAAGTGAAATAATTGCCCTCTAAAATTTATTTATACCCTTAATATCCTTAGTTTATTTCTACAACTAACTATTTTTTTTGGGTTTTTTTTGATAAGTAAAATTTATTCAAAACATGAGCTTAAACTTAGTTGCATATCTAAACTAATAATTTTTTTAAAAAAACTGTAAAAAAGGGCTGTACATTGAAATAATTTTGTCATATATTTGC
>JADGDW010000278.1 GCA_016744725.1 Candidatus Albibeggiatoa sp. nov. BB20
TGGCAGTCCTCAAATTTAAAAGTGTTTGATATTTAAAATATTAAAGGACTGCCAGTCCTAACACATAACAAGAAATTCACTATATTAGATTATCAATTTCAATGATTTTCCTGCTGTTTGTTGGAAGATCGAAAAGATTTCGATAAGTTACATATTTCTATTGTTGCTTTATAAACCAATATCTTGGAAAGTTTTGAGGGTTCATGTGCTTGGATTTAACTTGCTAATGTTTCTATTCCCCGATTTTCTATAACACTTTATTCGGTGAGTTTTACATCGTTTTACCCATTTTATGTGATATGTATAAGTGAATTATTGGAATCTTTAAATGGTCTTTAATTTGGCTTTTTAAAGTTTGAAAATTCAACATTAAGCCAACAATTCACAAATCATTGGAAACTCAACGCATTCAACCCTATAATGGCAAACATTTTCGATTGACGCTGTGTGCTCTGAATTTCAATGATAAAAATTACTGACCTAACACTGCAACGTGGTAATAAGCAACTATTACAACATGCCAATTTAACCTTACATGTCAAACATAAAGTGGGGATTATCGGGGCAAATGGTTGCGGTAAGTCTAGCTTGCTGGCTTTATTGCAAAATGAATTGCAAGCAGATGATGGACAAGTCGACCTACCAGAAAAATGGACGATTGCTCATGTTGCACAAGAAACCCCAGTTTTAGATACCAGTGCCATTGATTATGTATTAGATGGCGACCACGAATTGCGTCAACTAGAAACAGCTCTGGCAGACAATGCAAATGATGGTATGCGTCAAGCTGAACTTCATGCTCAATACGAAGCTGTTGATGGCTATACAGCCAATGCCCGAGCTGCACAAATATTACATGGATTAGGCTTTAGCGCGTCACAAGAATCAATGCCTGTAAAACACTTCTCGGGCGGGTGGCGAATGCGTTTAAATCTGGCTCAAGCCCTGATGTGCCGCTCCGATTTACTCCTACTAGATGAACCCACCAACCATTTGGATTTAGATGCGGTTTTATGGTTTGAACAATGGCTAAAACATTACCAAGGTACATTATTGTTAATTTCGCATGACCGCGATTTTTTAGACAATACCATCGAAGCCATCGCCCACGTTGAACAAAAACAAATTAATTTATACACAGGTAATTATGCTGATTTTGAACGCCAACGTGCTGAGAACTTAGCACGCCAACAAGCTGATTATGAAAAACAACAGCGTGAAGTTGCGCATATTCAAAGTTTTGTTGACCGATTTCGCGCTAAAGCAACCAAAGCCAAACAAGCCCAAAGTCGTTTAAAAGCCTTAGATCGTATGGAAATCATTGCTGCGGCTCATATTGACTCTCCCTTTAAATTCGAATTTTTTGAGCCTGAATCACAAGTCAACTTATTGCTCGATGTAAAACAAACGCAAATCGGTTATGGCGATACACTGATTTTAGATCATGTCAAAATGCGCATTGTCGCAGGTGCAAGAATCGGCTTATTAGGACCAAATGGTGCGGGTAAATCAACCCTGATTAAATTTTTAGCTGAAGAATTAGAGGCTTTGAGTGGAGAAGTGCAACGCCATGAGCATTTAAAAATTGGTTATTTTGCTCAACATCAATTAGAGTATCTACGTTTAGATGAAAGCCCAATACGACATGTGCAAACGCTTTCACCTCAAGTCACTGAGCAGCAAATTCGTAATTTTTTAGGCGGTTTTGGGTTTCAAGGTGATATGGCAACTGATCCAATTGAACCTTTTTCTGGTGGTGAAAAAGCCCGTTTAGCTCTAGCATTGTTAGTATGGCAAAAGCCAAATCTACTATTATTAGATGAACCGACCAACCATTTAGATTTAGAAATGCGTCACGCACTGACCACGGCCTTGCAAGCATACCAAGGGGCTTTGGTGGTTGTATCACATGATCGGCATTTACTACGCACTACTGTGGATCAATTGTGGTTAGTGGCTCATCAACGTGTACAGCCTTATGAGGGAGATTTAGACGAATATAAACAATGGCTACTTGACCACCGCAATCAAGAGCGTAAAGCCCAGCAACCTAAAAATAAAAATGAACAAAAGCAGGATGCGAAACAACAACGCGAACAACGACGCAGTTTACAAAATAAATTAAAGCAACTGGAAAAAGCATTGGATAAATGGTCAAATGAGAAGGAAAAAATTGAAACTCAGCTTGCGAATCCAGATGTTTATAATGATTTAGAAAAAACTCAAGACTATAGTCGCCAACAACAACATATTATGCAACAGTTACAAGAAACTGAAGAGCTTTGGCTAGAAACCACAGAGTCTTTGGAAGACATTTCCTGAGTCAGTTAATAATTATCAATGAACAACTATTGAAAAAACTGTTTTTTGGTTTTGGTTGTTCCTTAAACAAAAGGTATACCACATGTTGACTGAGCAAGTTAAAACCATTGTTAAATCGACAGCACCTCTACTGCGTGAACATGGAGATGCCATTGCTACCTGTACTTATGATATTTTATTTGATAAATACCCTCAAACTAAGCTGCTATTTTCCAAAGCCCCAAAAAATCAGGCGCATAAATTAGCCTCAGTGATTATTGATTATTGTGAGAATATTGATAATTTACCAAACTTAGCTGAGCAATTAGATGTAGTGGCACAGCGTCATGTCAACATGGATG
>JADGDW010000279.1 GCA_016744725.1 Candidatus Albibeggiatoa sp. nov. BB20
GGATTATATTATGGACAGATATAAGCTGATAAAGTGCTGAAATAATTGCATAAAAATCAGTAAATGATTGTTTTTTATCTAAAAACAACTTATTGTTACCAATTGATAACCATTGATTTTTAAAAAGCTGTTCTAAATAACATGAGCTTGACATGAATGTTTTGGAGTTTGTCAGGCTTCAACCTTTTTATAGAAAATAAATACCAATAAATTCAATGAATATCAGGCTTTTTGAACAACAAGATTGGGCTGCGGTTTGACAGATGACTGAACCTATATTTTTTCGCCACAGATTACACAGAACAGGAAGCACATAAGGTTTGGATTGATATACCTGCAATTATGTTTGTAGCTGTGAATGAACATAAAGAGATTGTTGGAACTTATTATATAAACTTAATCAAATTAGCCTGCTTTGGGAGCTCATGTGTGTAATTGTGATTATATTGTGAGTGAAAAGACGCACCAAGCACTAAACTTGAAATACACCTTTAGCAATTATGAGTTTCAACAATACTTATTTTGATAAAGCTTAAAATTTAAGATTAGTCTAAATTTGAGGTTAACAACATTTTCTACACTCTCATGTAATCAGCATTTTGCCCATAGCTTAGTGATTTCGGTTACAATGCGACGCAGTATGATTAAAGCGAAACACCATGAGCATTCCTATTATTGCGTTTTTTAACAACAAAGGTGGCGTAGGTAAAACTTCACTGGTTTATCATTTAGCTTGGATGTATCACCAGTTGGGTTTAAGAGTGATTGCCGCTGATTTAGACCCTCAAGCAAATTTAACCGCTGCCTTTTTAGAAGAAGAACGTTTAGAAGAAATCTGGCTACAAAATAATCGACCAAATACTATTTATCGTTGTGTACAGCCCTTGGTGCGAGGCGTTGGGGATATTGCAACACCTCAATTGGAAGATGTACGCCCCGGTTTATCACTATTAGTTGGTGATTTGTTCCTATCTGGCTTTGAAGATAATTTGTCGACAGAATGGCCGGGATGTATGGATAGAAAAGAACTATCATTTCGCATGACTTCTGCATTTTGGCGATTAATACAACGCTCAATGGCAATGTATTCCCCAAATGTAGTTTTGCTTGATTTAGGCCCCAACTTAGGTGCAATTAATCGTGCTGCAATGATTGCTGCGGATTATGTTGTTGTGCCTTTATCTCCTGATTTATTCTCACTGCAAGGTTTACAAAACTTAGGGCCTACTTTGCGTCGCTGGCGATTAGAATGGCATGAGCGTACAAAGAAAAATCCTAGCCATGACTTGAAGTTACCTACAGCCAAAATGCAACCCGTGGGTTATGTGGTTCAGCAACATTTACAGCATTCATCACGCCCCGATAAGCCTGCTAAAGCCTATCAACGCTGGATAGATAAAATTCCGAATACTTATCGCCGCACGATTTTAGATATACCTGAAACAGAACAAGACATTAGTGATGATGTATATTGTTTGGCTTTGGTTAAGCATTACAAGAGCTTAATGCCCTTGGCACAAACGGCACATAAGCCTATTTTCCAGCTAACTTCAGCGGATGGCGCAGTGGGAGGCAGTATCCACGCTGCCCAAAATGCGTATCAAGACTTTGAACAACTTGCCAGAAAGATTGCACGTAATTGTAAAGCGTATAAGAAAAATCAAGCCTAGGAAATGATAAGTAATCCATATTTTAATTTTTGGTGTATCCAAGATTACTTGTATGGATAGATTATTAGAAATATCAATCTTATAAGCACATATTTAATCTTATTTTTCCTGATGTTATGTGCGGGGCTTATTACATAAAAATATAAAAAAATGTAGTGTTACTGTAAATTTGTCCATTCAATCTAAAGAATACAAAAATGTCCCAAGTTACTCAACTCGTCGATTTTTTAATCTGTGGTGCGCAAAAAGCTGGAACTTCTGCATTGGCTCAAAGTTTGGGAGAGCGCTCTGATATTTATATGTCACGGCAGAAAGAATTACATTTATTTGATAATGATGGATTTTTTACAACAGACACCCCCAACTATGCAGATTATCACAACCATTTTTCAACTGCTCAGCCATATCAATTATGGGGAGAGGCAACCCCTGCTTATATGTATTGGCACGCTTCCCTGCAGCGCATTTATCAATATAATCCTAATATAAAATTAATTGTGATTTTGCGAAATCCTATTGAGCGAGCCTATTCACATTGGAATATGCAACAGCATAATAATGCACACGCTTTTTCATTTAGAGAAGCACTACAACATGAGCTTTTATTGAAAGAACAGGGCGTGACTGAGCATAAAAAATTCTCTTGTATTGGCCGAGGCTTCTACAGTCAGCAGCTAAAACGGATGTTACAATATTTTCCTAGACAACAATTATTAGCACTGAAATATGATGTGTTTAAAAATCAGCCACAATCAGCTTTAAATTCAGTATTTCGGTTTTTAAAATTGGCCTCAACGGAGGAGCTACATCAAATCAATGAAGTTTATGCACTGCCTTATCATTCAAAAATAACTAGCGAAGATAAGCAATATTTACAAAGCATTTTTGCGCAAGAAATACAAACTTTGGAAATAATGCTAGATTGGGATTGTAGCGATTGGATGATAAAATAATATTTTTAATATTAATAGTTTAAGTA
>JADGDW010000146.1:0-4636 GCA_016744725.1 Candidatus Albibeggiatoa sp. nov. BB20
GCATTTTATTGTCCATGATGTTGACTGTTTATATTACAGGTGCATTTCATGAAGATGGCTTTACTGACAGTTGCGATGGGTTTGGCGGCGGTTGGACGAAAGAGCAAGTGTTAACCATCATGAAAGACAGTCGGATTGGCGCGTATGGTACGGTGGGGATTATTTTGTTATTGGGTTTGAAATTGTTGACATTATATGAGATTGGTTTGATTTCCGTCCCTATTTTGATTATCAGCTATTTTAACGCGCACATTGCCAGCCGATTTATGGCGGTGTTAGTAATACAAAATCATGATTATGTGCAAGATATTGATAAAAGTAAATCCAAACCAATTGCAGCTAAAAAACTCGGTGTTGGCGAAATGGTTTATAGTGGATCGTTTATGTTACTGGCCAGTCTGTTATTTTATCCACATTATGTGCTGTTATTTGCCTTTCCCATACTTTATTTGACCCAATTGTATTTAGGGTGGTTTTTTAAACGGCGGATCGGTGGTTATACGGGTGATGCTTTAGGCGCGACACAACAGATTACTGAAGTGATGTTTTATTTGAGTATATTGGCATTATGCAAATGGATTTAGCGATGACTATGGCTCAGAGCGTAACGAGTTTAAATATGATTTGGATTGGATGTAAAAACAAGTTTGTCCCCGCAAACAAACTCAGGTTAAAATTGCCCTTGAACTTACAAGACAGTCAATTGATGCAATGATGTAGTCGTTTTATTTTAAAGTGATACAGGACTGGCCATCCTCAATTTTAAAACTGATTGATATTTAAAGTATAAAAGGACTGCCAGTCCTACAAACCAAAATTGACTATATTCATATCATAAGCGGATTAAACGTTTCCCAACTCAATCAAAAACTGAAAATACCCCCATGTCTATTCCAGTAACCCAGCTAAAAGGTGTCGGTGCGAGAACTGCTGAGCAACTTGCCCGTTTAGAAATTTACACAGCCGAAGATGTATTATTTCATTTACCCGCTCGTTATGAAGATCGTACCCATGTTGTGCCGATTCGACTTTTACAGGCAGGGCAATTGGGTTTAATTGAAGGACGGATTGAAACGGTTGAAGTCAAACAAGGTAAAAAACGGATTTTAATGTGCAGTTTTAGTGATGCAACAGGCGTGGTCGCATTGCGATTTTTTCATTTTTATCCTAGTCAAATTAAGAAGTTTCAGCAAAAAACCTTAATACGTTGCTTTGGTGAAGTGCGAGAAGGGTATCAGTGCTTAGAAATGGTGCATCCGACTTATGAGTTTATCGATGAAACTGAACAATCTGAATTATTAAAAGACCATCTCACACCGATTTATCCGACTGTCAGCAATTTTAATCAAACCCAGTGGTATGCGATCATGAAACAAGCATTGATGATTGAATTGCCTGATTTATTACCAGAAAAGCTATTGCAACATCTTAAATTACTGCCTTTAGCACAGGCTTTGAAAACCATTCATCAGCCATTACCCAGTGAAAGATTAACTGAAATTGATCCTTCAACTCATCCCGCTCGCAGACGCATTGCTTTTGAAGAATTATTAGCACAACATCTTAGTTTACGCGCCTTGCATCAACATAGTCAGCAACATACTGCGCCCGTATTGGATTCAGATAGCGATTTAGTGCAACGTTTTATGCAGCAACTTTCATTTGATTTAACCAAAGCCCAGCAAAAAGTAGTCAATGAATTAAGTCATGATTTAACTCAGCCTAAGCCGATGCAACGTTTATTACAAGGCGATGTGGGTTCAGGCAAAACCGTGGTGGCGGCATTGGTTGCGTTGCAGGCGATTGCAGCGGGCTATCAAGTGGCGATTATGGCTCCGACTGAATTATTGGCTGAGCAACATAAAACTACTTTTGCTGAATGGTTCAAGCCATTGGATTTAAAAGTCACATGGCTCACGGGCAGTTTAACTCAGAAAAAACGCCGTAATGCTTTGGAAGATTTGATTTTAGGCATCACTCATTTAGCCGTGGGCACACACGCGCTATTTCAGGATGAAGTGAAGTTTAACAATTTGGGTTTGGTTATTATTGATGAGCAACATCGGTTTGGGGTGCATCAGCGTTTGGCTTTGCGTGATAAGGGTAAACAAGGTGATATTTATCCACATCAGTTGATTATGACTGCGACTCCGATTCCACGAACGTTGACTATGACGGCTTATGCGGATTTGGATGTATCGATCATTGATGAATTGCCACCGGGGCGCACGCCTGTACAAACCGCGATCATTTGTGACGCTCGACGTGATAAGGTGATTCAACGGGTTCATGCTTCTTGTCAGCAAGGTAAACAGGTTTATTGGGTCTGCCCATTGATTGAGGAATCTGAAACTTTACAGCTCCAAGCTGCGGAAGATACGGCAAAGTATTTAGCTGAACATTTGTCTGATTTAAATGTGGGTTTAGTGCATGGGCGCATGGGTTCTAAAGATAAAGAATTGGTGATGCAGCAATTTAAACATGCGGAGCTTGATTTATTGGTTGCCACAACGGTGATTGAGGTGGGGGTGAATGTACCTAATGCCAGTGTGATGGTGATTGAGAATGCGGAACGTTTGGGTTTAGCACAGTTACATCAATTGCGTGGGCGTGTGGGACGGGGTGCGGTGGAAAGTTATTGTTTGTTGTTGTATCAAGCTCCGTTATCAAAAATTGCTCAAGAGCGTTTGGGCATAATTCGAGACAGTACCGACGGCTTTTTAATTGCGCAGAAAGATTTAGAGATTCGTGGGCCGGGGGAGGTGTTAGGCACTCGACAAACAGGGGTGTTAAATTTAAAAGTCGCGGATTTGGAGAAGGATAAGGCGTTATTTGCTGATATTCCACAAGCGGGGCAGTGGATGTTAGAGCATTATCCAGAGCAATGTGAGTTGTTGATTCAACGTTGGATTAAAAAAGGCTTTCGTTATGGTGTGGTGTAAATCAGCCATTCTCAATTTGGGGCACATCAAATCCCAAGCACAAACCAAATTCGCAATTTATTAGATACAGTGCCATCAAGTGAGCTGTATCCGTTATTAATGGAAAATCTAAGCTTGTTGAAACTATATTAAAAATAATCTAAAAATTTTGTTAACCGCAGCATCTCAGTTATAGACCAGAAATGAATAATTGCAAATTTTATGGGGAATTTTGATAAAAAGGGGCAACATTGCGCTACCCCAAAATGAAAGACTAGTTTTGATTTGCGAAATAGTCCCGAATTACTTGAATGCCTTGTTTTGCAATGTCTAATGGCGGTGTAACTAAGGGGTTATTTTCTAAATTTAAACTCGTCAAGCTTTGCAACTGTCCAATTTCTGGCGGTAAGCTTTGCAATTGGTTTTTTGATAAATATAACCAAGTTAAGCTTAGCAACTGGCCAATTTCTGGCGGTAAGCTTTGCAATTGGTTTTCTGATAAATATAACTCAGTTAAGCTTTGCAACTGGCCAATTTCTGGTGGTAAGCTTTGTAATTGATTTACCGATAAATCTAACCTAGTTAAGCTTAGCAACTGTCCAATTTCTGGCGGTAAGCTTTGTAATTGATTTACCGATAAATTCAAACTCGTTAAGCTTTGCAACTGGCCAAATTCTGGTGGTAAGCTTTGTAATGGGTTGTCTTGTAAAAGTAACCAAGTTAAGCTTTGCAATTGGCCAATTTCTGGCGGTAAGCTTTGTAATGAGTTGTCTTGTAAAAGTAACCTAGTTAAGCTTAGCAACTGTCCAATTTCTGGCGGTAAGTTTTGTAATTGGTTATTGTCTAAATCTAACCTAGTTAAGCTTTGCAACTGGCCAATTTCTAGCGGTAAGCTTTGTAGTTTGTTCCAAGATAAATCTAACATTGTTAAGCTTTGTAACTGGCCAATTTCAGGCAGTAAGCTTTGTAATTGATTATTGTCTAAATATAACCAAGTTAAGCTTAGCAACTGGCCAATTTCTAGCGGTAAGCTTTGTAGTTTGTTCCAAGATAAATCTAACATTGTTAAGCTTTGCAACTGGCCAATTTCAGGCAGTAAGCTTTGTAATTGATTATTGTCTAAATCTAACCTAGTTAAGCTTAGCAACTGGCCAATTTCTGGCGGTAAGCTTTGTAATTGGTTATTGTCTAAATCTAACCAAGTTAAGCTTAGCAACTGTCCAATTTCTGGCGGTAAGCTTTGTAATTGGTTACTCCATAAATATAACGTTGTTAAGTTTTGCAACTGTCCAATTTCTGGCGGTAAGCTTTGTAATTGGTTATTGTATAAATTTAACTCAGTTAAGCTTAGCAACTGTCCAATTTCTGGCGGTAAGCTTTGTAATTGGTTATTGTATAAATATAACTCAGTTAAGCTTTGCAACTGGCCAATTTCTGGCGGTAAGCTTTTTAATTGGTTATTGTATAAATTTAACTTTGTTAAGCTTTGCAACTGGCCAATTTCTGGCGGTAAGCTTTGTAATTGGTTATTGTATAAATTTAACTTTGTTAAGCTTTGCAACTGGCCAATTTCTGGCGGTAAGCTTTGTAATTGGTTATTGTATAAATTTAACTCAGTTAAGCTTTGCAACTGGCCAATTTCTGGCGGTAAGCTTTGTAATTGATTTACCGATAAATTTAAACTCGTTAAGCTTTGCAACTGGCCAATTTCTGGC
>JADGDW010000146.1:4736-11279 GCA_016744725.1 Candidatus Albibeggiatoa sp. nov. BB20
GTTAAGCTTTGCAACTGGCCAATTTCTGGCGGTAAGCTTTGTAATTGATTTACCGATAAATTTAAACTCGTTAAGCTTTGCAACTGGCCAATTTCTGGCGGTAAGCTTTGTAGTTTGTTCCTAGATAAATCTAACGTTGTTAAGCTTTGCAACTGGCCAATTTCTGGCGGTAAGCTTTGTAACTGGCCAATGCTTCGCGAGAAGCTTCCGATTTGGAATTGGCTGTAACCCAAATATAACGTTGTTAAGCTTTGCAACTGGCCAATTTCTGGCGGTAGGCTTTGTAATGGGTTATTGTATAAATTTAACTCAGTTAAGCTTTGCAACTGGCCAATTTCTGGCGGTAAGCTTTTTAATCGGTTATCTCTTAAATCTAACCAAGTCAAGCTTTGTAACTGCCCAATTTCTGGCGGTAAGCTTTTTAATCGGTTATCTCTTAAATCTAACCAAGTCAAGCTTAGCAACTGTCCAATTTCTGGCGGCAGCTCTACAAGTTTATTCCCATTTAGTATAAGTTTTTGTAAATGCTTTAAAAAAGACACCTGTTTTGGTATTTGAGTTAAAGACAAATAAGATAAGTCTAATTCGATCACTTGCTGTTGTGCATTTTTTGTTACAAGCTCTGTTAAACTTTTCCCCAATTCCTGCTCTAATCGTTGAATAATCTCTAAATCACTGAGTTCTTCAAGCAACGAATCAAAATAATTGCGAATGGCTTCAATGCCTTGATTGGCAATTTCCAAGCTTGGTTGTTGTAGAGGATTACCCCATATCCATAATTCCAGTTCAGGATTTAAATTACTCATTTCTGGTGGTAAAGTTTTCAACTGATTATTTTGTAACCATAAAACCGTCAGTTTTTGTAATTGACCTATTTCAGATGGCACGGTTTGCAACTGATTTGAACCTAAATACAAACCTTTTAAATTGACTAATTGTCCGATTTCTGCGGGAAGCGTGGTCAGTTCATTTTCATATATGCTTAAATAATCCAAGTTTTGCAATTGGTTAACTGTTTCAGGGATTTGGCTGATTTGATTGTCACTTAAATTGAGTTCTGTTAAGTTTTGCAATTGTGTTAATCGAGCAGGAAATTGGCTGATTTGATTTTGTGATAAAGATAATTTTGATAAATGCTCAAAAGCAAAAATAAACTGCGGAACAGTCGATAAATCAGAGCGAGATAAATTTAAACCAACAATGTGATTGTTCGCATCCAAAGCATAAGCATTTCGATGTCCCATGACTTTATTAATACTGGTTTGAGTTAATGATTTATCAATCACCTTTTCTAAAAGTTTGATAACGTCCAAATCTGGCAAAGCTTGTAACTCAGAGAGACTATTCCAAATAATTTGTTGCTCGCCATTGGAATCAATATGCTTGATGTCAGCAACAGGTTGCGACGCTCCCAAAGGATAATTATTTCCAAATAAAAGGCTAAATTGAATTGTACTCAGTTCGGCATAACTATCAAACAACACAAAAGTTTCTGTATCGGCTCGATTCCAACCACCTGTGGTTTGAAATTCGATATTATTTCCGATAACTTCTAAACCCGCTTGAATCGTTGAACCGTCCGCACTGCTCACTTCAGCAATATAATCACCCGCTTCTAATTCAGGTGTAATATGTTCTTGACCAGAATTCATTAAAGTCGGTTCATAAAACGCAATCCGTTCGCCGTCCACAATTCGATATAATGCCGCTAAAATGCTTTGAGTTTCATCAAGATAATTATGAGGAATAAAACTAATACTTTGCGGTTCTGGAAGGATGAAACTTGTCCAATGCACGGTTGATTGTGATAAATCTGCGATTGAACGGGTGGTAAAGTTGTTAAAGCTTTGTGAATCAGAGCTTAGGCTTAAACCTAAAATCCCTGCTGTACCATCATCTGGTAGCGTGGTGCTAAGTTGATAAGTCCCTGCTTGCTCTAATTGTAAACTATAATCACAACGGTTTTGAGTACAGTCTATGGTTGCGGCAGGCAACACACTGCTACAGCACAAATACAGCAAAATGCCGTAAATGTACCAAGGTCTACGAATTGTCATAATGCGGTTTCCAAAAATTTAAATAAAAAGGATTGCATTAAGTTATAGACCAGAAATGAATAATTGCAAATTTTGCGGGGAATTTTGATAAGAAGGGGCAACATATTGCGTTGCCTTGAGATAAGGACTGGCAATCCTTAAAAAACTGCCAGTCCTGTATTACTTTAAACTAATAAACTTTAATCCAAGAAACTACGCAATTGCTCAGAACGACTAGGATGACGCAATTTACGCAATGCTTTGGCTTCAATTTGGCGAATCCGCTCACGCGTCACATCAAACTGTTTGCCCACTTCTTCTAACGTATGATCCGTGTGCATATCAATCCCGAATCGCATCCGTAATACCTTGGCTTCTCTCGGGGTTAAACTATGCAACATATCCTGAGTGGCACGGCGTAAACCTTCAAAAGTCGCAGAATCCAACGGCGCAGGAATGCTAGTATCTTCAATAAAATCACCTAAATGCGAATCTTCATCATCACCGATAGGGGTTTCCATTGAAATAGGTTCTTTAGCAATTTTTAATACCTTACGCACTTTGTCTTCAGGCATTTCCATCCGTTCTGCCAACTCATCTGGCATCGCTTCACGGCCTTTTTCTTGCAAAATTTGGCGCGAAACACGATTGAGTTTATTAATGGTCTCGATCATGTGCACAGGAATACGAATGGTACGCGCTTGATCCGCAATAGAACGGGTAATCGCTTGACGAATCCACCATGTTGCATAAGTTGAGAATTTATAACCACGGCGATATTCAAACTTGTCCACCGCTTTCATCAAACCAATATTGCCTTCTTGAATTAAATCCAAGAATTGTAAACCACGGTTGGTATATTTTTTCGCAATCGAAATCACCAAACGCAAGTTAGCCTCAATCATTTCTTTCTTAGCGCGACGGGCTTTCGCTTCACCAATCGAAATACGCTTGTTAATATCTTTAACTTCATCTAAATGTAAATGACATTGTTGTTCGATATCAAGTAAAAACTCTTGTTGTTCACGTATTCGGTCAGCATGATTATTCAGTTTATCAACATAACCACGCCCACTTTTCAACAATGCGGCGATCCAATCTGGATTGGTTGAATTATTTTTAAAACTGGAAAGAAATTCACGTTTTTCCATACCCACATCGCGTACACAAATATCACGAATACGGTTTTCATGTCCGCGGATTTCAGCCACAGTATCGCGTAATTTAATCGTTAAATCTTCGATTACTTTAGGTAAGATTTTGAACTCTAAAAAGTATGCAGAAACTTCTTTACGCAAGTTTTTAAATTCATCAGAATCAATGCCCTGTTGTTCACGCGCCGCAATCAAACGAGCATGTAAATCACCTAAATGCCCAAAGCGTTGCTCAGCTTCTTCCATATCTAAATTATCATCAGCAAGTAATGATACATCCGCCGCTGCTGCTTCATTTTCCTCTACACCATCAGGTTCAGTATTGCCACGATTACTAATAGCACTCAATGGTGGGTCAGCGACTGCGACTGCTGCTACACTTTCTTCAGTTTCTTCTTTATCATGGAAACCTGAAATAATATCACTCAATTTACGTTCTTGGGTTTTCACCATATCAAAGCAAGATACAAATTCGCCCACAATATCAGGATGGGTCGCCAATGCAGATAACGCTTGACTCAAGCCCTCTTCAATCCGTTTGGCAATTTTGATTTCACCTTCACGAGTCAATAAATCCACCGTACCCATTTCGCGCATATACATTCGCACAGGATCAGTTGTACGGCCAAATTCATTATCTGTACTAATCAATGCCGCAGCCGCTTCTTCAGCCGCATCATCATCAGCCGTCACCTCTGATTCAGCCATCAACAACGCATCAGCATCAGGGGCAAACTCATGTACAGAGATGCCCATATCGTTAATCATGTTGATAATGGTGTCAATTTGTTCAGGGTCGGCGATATCGTCAGGTAGATGGTCATTCACTTCGTGATAAGTGAGGTAACCTTGCTCTTTACCCTTAGCGATGAGCTGTTTTAAGCGCGATTTTTGTTGCTCTTGATTCATGGTGCTTTTGAGTACCCTTGTGCTTTTGGGGTTGTGTGAATACAACAGGTTAATTTTTATTTTAGTTATATAAACCACAATCGTTGTAATTATAGCAAAGCATTTTCAGTTTGCTTGTTTTGTGGCAGAAAAATTTTAATTATTGATTTGAAAAAAGTGATTTTTTACTTAGATTCAGCGAAACTTAAACAATTGGGCTTCATCTTTATAAAGTTGCTCTAATGCTTGTTGCTCAGAGGCGGTTGCAATACCTTGCTTAATTTTTTCTAATAAACTTTGTTTACGCTGGCGCACACTAGAGCAATATTGTAATTGTTCTATCGCACTGGTAAATTCTTGCAATATCTCTTGTTCAGATAATAAATGTGTATTTAAAGATAATGAAGTCAAGTAATTAAGCTCTTTGGTATTTTGCCAATGTTCTAACATAATCGCCGTGTTGACATGGGGGTTTTGATGAATAAATTCAACCAAGCGTATTAATAAATTAGCTTTTTCATCTTGCACATACTGAAATTTATCAACCTGTTCCACTTCCTCAGCAAGGCTAGGCATTTGAATTAACAAGCGCAGTGCCTTTTCAGCTAAAGAAGGAATACTTTTTGATGCACGTTTATTTTCAGACTGTGTTTGTTTGTTTTTAGTAAGTTTAGACGACTTCTTGAAATTTGCACCTTCAAAACCCAAATTGGCACTGATTTCTTCCAATCTTTTGAACATCAAGCGGTAATATTCTGAATTTTTTGGTAATTGCTCTAAAAGCGGAATCACATTTTTTTCAGCGGTTCTTTTTAGGTTAGCAATACTTTCAGGTGTATGTGGCTGCTCTGGATCAATGTCATTTAATAAATATTCATCGAATAAAAACCCAGATAATAATTTAGCTTGATTTAAATAGGTTTCAAATTGTGCTTTACCATATTGACGTACAAAGCTGTCAGGGTCTTCACCATCAGGTAAAAATGCAAATCGAATTTTTCGGCCGTCGAATAACACAGGCAATGCCACTTCTAATGCCCGCTTAGCTGCTTTATAGCCTGCACTATCGCCATCGAAACAAAAAATGATCTCAGGTACAGTGCGAAATAAACGGTTTAAATGTTCGATTGAGGTTGCTGTACCCAAGGTTGCAACGGCATTCATTACATCAAATTGAGCTAAAACCACCACATCCATATAACCTTCAACAATCACAACACGCTGTAAATTTTTTTGTTTTTTAACCAAATGCCAGCCATATAATTCTTGTTTTTTTTGAAAAAGAGCTGTTTCTGGTGAATTTAAATATTTTGGCTTACTATCATCTAAAACCCGACCGCCATAAGCAATCACTTGCCCTTTTTGATCATGAATAGGAAACATCACCCGATGGCGAAACCGATCATAACGGCGTTGAGATTCTTGCTTTTCTGAAATCAATCCAACATCAATTAATTGCTGAATTTTTTGTGCATCTGTACCGAATTGTTTTAATACATTGTCCCAAGCTTGCGGCGCGTAACCAAGTGCATATTGTTCGATAATATCGGCATTGAGACCACGTTGTTTAAAATAATCTAAACTTATGGGAAACAATTGCAATTGCTGTTGATAAAATTGTGTTACTTGCTGTAAAACTGTATATAAATTGTCATTTTTAACCTGGACTGGCTGAACTTCTATATTGTCATCATATTCAACTTCTAAACCGCAATTACCTGCAAGCTCTTCAACCGCATCATTAAAATCTAAATGATTATGTTCACGTAAAAAAGTGATGGCGTTACCATGCGCACCGCAACCATAACAATGATAGGTTTGTTGCTGTGGATAAACTGTAAATGATGGGGTTTTCTCATTATGAAATGGGCACAAGCCTTTATAATTTGCCCCTGCTTTTTTTAATGGGACTTGTTTATCGATAATATCTATTAATTCAGCATGTTGTAGTAATGTATCAATAAAGTGGGCAGCAACCAATTTGGACATATTGATTTCGGTAAAATTCAGAGCAAACAATAAATATAGACCATATTTCTATTTTTGCCACATTCATTGTTTAAATTTAGCAGATTTAGGAACGTATTCTGGTCAAGAATATTTTCCAAGATATAGTGAATTTCTTGTTATGTGTTAGGACTGGCAGCCCTTTAATATTTTAAATATCAAACACTTTAAAATTTGAGGACTGCCAGTCCTGTATCACTTTAAAATAAAACGACTATACCACTGTCGAAATTAACACAGGTGTGATTGCTGTGACAGTCAATGTTTTATCCAAAAGCAGAAACAGGCACTATTACAGTCGATAACTTGTAAAGTAGATAAATCTAATATTTAAGGTTGTTTTGGGGGAATGGCATAAAATATAAAAAATCTAAGATTTGATATAACATAATTCTGACAGTAGATTCTGATAAAAATAGTAATAATAACTTACTTTATATATGTAAATACCTATTCCC
>JADGDW010000147.1 GCA_016744725.1 Candidatus Albibeggiatoa sp. nov. BB20
ATTTTATACTCAACTTAAATCAGTGATGCCATATCATCCCAATACCAAAGTTTTTTAAAATAGATAACCAATTGAATTTAAATTTAAAACCCACATATATATCTCCTCCATATCCTTCTATTAATACAAGCTCCAACTAGAAATTTCCCCATTCACCCATAAATCAAAAGACATTTAATATCCATAGTTCATTGATAATTGTTCACTGATAATTGATAACTGCACGCAGTTCGTTGATAATTGTTGATTGATAACAGATAATTGTCCCTTCCACACAGGCATATAGAATAAATAGCCCTATGTTAAACATTATTACGAAAATTTTTGGTAGCCGCAATGACCGCCTTGTTAAGCGAATGTATAAAATTGTTGCGCAAATCAATGCTCTAGAACCAGATATCTCCGTTTTAAGTGACGAAGACCTGAAAGCCAAAACCGTTGAATTCCGCGAACGCTACGAAAAAGGTGAAACCCTAGACCAATTGCTACCAGAAGCCTTTGCAACAGTGCGTGAAGCAGGTAAACGTGCTTTAAACATGCGACATTTCGACGTACAGCTTATCGGCGGATTGGTATTGCACCAAGGCAAAATTGCAGAAATGCGTACAGGTGAAGGTAAAACCCTAGTCGCCACGCTTCCAGCCTATCTCAATGCCATCACAGGCAATGGTGTACATATCGTCACGGTGAATGAATATCTTGCCAAACGTGACGCAGAATGGATGAGCAAGATTTACAATTTTTTAGGATTGACGGTGGGTATCTCCATACCAGGAATGAATCCTGACGAAAAGCAAACAGCTTATTCTTCTGACATCACCTACGGTACAAATAACGAGTTCGGTTTTGATTATCTGCGCGACAATATGGCATTCAGTGCTAAAGATCGCCTACAACAACGTAAACAAAATTACGCGATTGTGGATGAGGTTGATTCGATTTTAATTGACGAAGCCAGAACACCGCTGATTATCTCAGGGCCTACTAACGATACTTCAGAATTATACAAGCAAGTTGACAAAGTCATTCCAACTCTCGTACCACAAGAGCGTGAACCGCACAAAGATGACGAGGAAGAAGTGCCCGGTGATTACTGGATGGATGAGAAGAATAAACAAATTACCATGAGTGATGATGGTCATCTCAAGGTTGAAGAATTCTTACTCAATGAAGGTATCATCAAAGAAGGTGAAAGCCTGTATGATTCTGGCAATATTATTATTGTTCACCATGTCAATGCCGCATTACGCGCTCATAAATTATTCCAACGCAATGTAGATTACATCGTCAAAGATGATGAAATTGTGATTGTTGATGAATTTACAGGGCGTACCATGTCCGGACGACGTTGGTCAGAAGGCTTACACCAAGCAATTGAAGCTAAAGAAGGTGTGCCAATTCAAAATGAAAACCAAACCTTAGCATCGATTACATTCCAGAACTTGTTCCGTATGTATGACAAACTTTCTGGTATGACGGGTACAGCAGATACCGAAGCTTATGAGTTTCAAACGATTTATGAATTGGAAGTCACCGTGATTCCAACTCATCGCGCCATGGTACGTGATGACATGTCAGATCGTGTGTATTTGACCTTAGAAGAGAAATTCAATGCGATTGAAGAAGATATTCGGGACTGTCAAAAACGGGGTCAACCCGTACTGGTCGGTACAGTAACGATTGAAACATCTGAGCATTTATCTCAATTGTTAAGCAGCGTGAACATAGAACACAAAGTCTTAAACGCTAAGTTCCACGAGCAAGAAGCGCATATTGTGTCACAAGCAGGTCGTCCGGGTTCAGTCACCATTGCAACCAATATGGCAGGCCGTGGTACGGATATTGTGCTCGGTGGGAATATAGACGAAGAAGTCAAAGCATTAGGCGAAGATGCAACTGAGGAAGAAATTCAAACCACCCGTGATGAGTGGGTTAAACGTCATGCTGCCGTATTAGAAAGTGGCGGTTTACACATTATTGGTACAGAACGCCACGAATCTCGGCGGATTGATAACCAATTACGTGGACGTTCAGGCCGTCAAGGTGATTCAGGTTCTAGCCGTTTCTATTTATCGCTTGAAGACAATTTGATGCGCATTTTTGGCTCAGAACGGGTTGCGGGCTTAATGAAAAAATTAGGCATGGAACAAGGTGAAGCTATTGAGCATCCTTGGGTCACAAAAGCAATTGAAAATGCCCAACGTAAAGTCGAGGGGCGCAACTTTGATATTCGTAAACAATTACTTGAATATGATGATGTTGCCAATGACCAACGTAAGATTATTTATCAAGAACGCAATAATTTAATGGCTGCTGATGATGTGAAAGGCTATATTCAAGACTTACGTTATGATGTGATTAACGAAGCGGTTGATGATTTTATTCCACCACAAAGTTTAGAAGAAATGTGGGATGTGGAAGGTTTGGAACAGATGTTAGAAACTCGTTTTGCGTTAAAAGCACCTGTACGCCAGTGGCTAGATGAAGACCACGAGCTATACGAAGAAACCTTGCGTGAGAAAATGATTGATGCGGCGGAAGCTGAGCACGCTGACAAAGAGTCTAGAGTTGGTAATCCACAGGTTTTACGTGATTATGAAAAAGCCGTAACGTTGCAAGTATTGGATAATTTGTGGAAAGAACATTTAGCGGCGATGGATTATTTGCGTATGGGGATTCATTTACGTGGTTTTGCGCAGAAAAATCCAAAGCAAGAGTATAAGCGTGAAGCATTTGAGATGTTCCAACATTTATTGCGTCGTTATAAGCAAGAAGTAGTTGAAGATATTTCAAAAGTTCAAGTGCAAAAGCAAGAAGAAGTGGATGCAATTGAAGCTGAACGTCGCAGTCACGCGCTAGAAATGCAGTTTAGACATGCTCAAATTGAAGGTTTAACCAATGAGTATAGTGAACAAGCTGCTCAACAGGCGGCCGCTGAAGCACAACAGAATGGCGAGGGAGATGCTACGGAACAAGCTACCCCACAACAACCTTTTGTACGACATGGTAAGAAAATTGGCCGAAATGACGCTTGTCCTTGTGGCTCAGGCAAAAAGTACAAACAGTGCCATGGTAAGTTAAATTAATCGAGTCATTGCCTCGTAATCAGGACTGTCAATTATTAAAGGGTTGGCAGTCCTAACGGGTTAAATCTCATTTTTTGCATTGAGCGGGTCAGATTGATTCACTTATGCCAATGTACGGGCTTCCACCATTAAGCGTTTCATTTCAGTAACCGCTTGATTAAATCCTGTAAAAATAGCACGTGCAACAATCGCATGGCCAATATTCAATTCACAAAATTGTGGAATTCGCGCAATCTCAGCCACATTATGATAATGCAAACCATGGCCAGCATTGACTTGTAGGCCTTGCTGTGCAGCATATTCCGCCGCTTTAATAATCCGCTTTAGTTCTTCCTGACTGCTATCCGTATCAGCAAAACATCCTGTATGAATTTCAACTACAGGTGCTTTTACAGCCACAGCAGCATCAATTTGTAGTTTATCAGGATCAATAAATAGCGAGACTTGAATACCAGCAGCGCTCAAACGCTGACAGGCTTCAGCCATTTTATCTTGTTGACCTGCGACATCTAAGCCGCCTTCTGTGGTTAATTCTTGCCGTTTTTCAGGCACAAGACACACATCATCTGGACGAGTTTTTTCAGCAAAAGCCAACATCTCCTCAGTAACCGCCATTTCTAAATTCATGCGGGTTTGTAAAATATTTTTTAACATCCGTACATCGCGTTCTTGAATATGGCGGCGATCTTCACGTAAGTGTAAGGTAATTAAGTCTGCGCCTGCTTGCTCTGCTTCAATTGCAGCTTGAATTGGGTCTGGGTAACGGGTGCCACGCGCTTGGCGTAAGGTTGCAACATGGTCGATGTTAACACCCAAATAGATCGGTTGTTTTTTCATTATTGAGATTAAACAGTAAAGTCAGTATCAATCTACAATTATCAATCAACATTGAATAATTATCAATTAATCACGAAGTGATGTTTTAAAGGAAAAGGGTGGATTATGAGACGAGTTGTATCGGTATTTCAAAAATAAAGGTTGATCCTACACCCTTTTGAGTATTACACCATATCCGACCATTCATCATTTCAAGCAATTTTTTCGCGATAAAAAGGCCTAATCCTGATGAATTCTCATTGGCTGTAGGCTGTGGTGATAAGCGTGCAAATTTATGAAAGAGCTTTTGTTGTTCCACAGTACTTAAACCCGGACCTTCATCTTGAATTTCACAGCGAATATATTGATTGACTTGGATCAGCCGAATATAGACTTTTTTATATTGAGAGGAGTATTTTACTGCATTCGAAATAATATTGTCGATAATTTGCTGCAACATATTGGCATCAACATGGGCAATTAATTCATACTCTACATTCTGAAATTCCAAGCTAATATTCTTTTCTGTCGCAGGTATTCTGTACTGATTGATTATTTTTTCTAGAATAGGCAAAACATTGGTTCGTTGAATGTTCATATTAAATTTACCAGACTCAATCGCATTGATATCTAATAAATTAGTAATTAACCCAAACATTTGGTGCGAGCTGGTTTCAATCAAACAGGTATATTCAAGGACTTCTCTAAGATTAATATCATGGCTTTCCAACGACATTTTGATTAAATTAGCCAAGCCTTCAATCGCAGATAGTGGATTTTTTAAATCATGCACTACCACTCCAAGAAATTCATTTTTCTCTCTATCTAGCTCAATTAATTTTTGATTCTTTAAATTTAATTCTTCAGTTCTTTGTTGAATTTTATATTCTAAATCAGCGTAAAATTGCTCTAACTGCCTTTGTTGGCTATATTTATACAAAGCCTCTTTAATCGTCATGCTAAAGTCAATTGATTCCCATGGCTTAGCAATATAACGGTATAAGCTACCATAATTGATTGCATTACCTATCGCTTGGGTATCAGCCTGACCTGTTAGCATAATGCTCAGTGTTTTAGGAGTTTTTTGATATACGTGTTTTAATAATTCATCCCCTTTCATATTGGGCATGATGTAGTCTGAAATCACCAATGGTATTTCATAATCGTCTTCAAGCAGTTCCTCAATAATTTCCAAAGCTTCTGCGCCATCTTCAGCCGTTTCAATCAAATAAGAATTATCTAATAATTGGATTAACTCTATTTTCAAGCTTTCCAGAATACTTTGTTCATCATCTACACATAAAATAATTTGTTTTTTCATCACAACCTAAAAATATAAGTGGAGTTGAATAAATTTACAGTTAAATAAGCGACGTATTGTACTCTAACCTATTTTCTCTATATTTTTAACAGATGTTATGCTGAATATCTCAGATTGCGAGAAACTTAATTCATTTTTCATAACCTTGCTTATATTAACATCAATAGATAACTGACTATAAGTGTTAGTCGCATCATTTGTATTAAATATAAACCAAGTAATCTTGCTATAAAATAATCGATCAACCCTGATTTTAAGTGTAATTATGTAAACTTAAAAGAAAAATTTTCAGATAAATAAAGTTTATAGCTAAATAAGACCCATGGTAGCAAGTAAAAATAAGCTGATTATTTAAGCAGACTGAAATAAAAAATCAATGAGTTAGCTCAACTCAGAATCGTTTATATCCATAATTTATGGTTTTATTTATCTAGCTATAGCAAATCTACCCTATGACAAGCCGTAATTGCAACATATTGACAAAAAAAAGGAAAAATACATAATGATGAGATAGGAGCAAGAGCATTAGAGTACATAAACAAAATCAAATGCCTGCAAAATCTTTAGAGTAATTAGTCTGTTCAACTCTAGCAATTTGATTTTAGCTTTCACTGTTTAATCGCTTAATCTGGTCAATTGAAATTGTGACTTCGCCGTATTGTGTATCTTGTGATTGTTCAACTTGTCCCAAGGCATGACCATAAACCACCTCATAAGTGACAGGTAAACCTTTCTCCGTGCGGCGGGTCTCATAAGCTTGTAGCATATTTTTAAATTTCTGTTTACCCATCAAACCTTGTGGACGTTGCGAAGTCATATTATGTGCGCCGATGGCCTTCAAACCTCGCATAATATCCTGCACCGAGTCATATTTAAAATTCAGCCAATCTACATCCATCACAGGGTTTTTTAAACCTGATTGATACAAAGCATCCCCTAAGTCGTGCATATCCAAAAAGAAATTCACATGACTATATTCATCTATCGCCGCCCAACTTTGGCGTAATTCATTCAACGTGTCAGGGCCTAAAGTCGAAAATAAGAATACGCCATCAGGCTTTAAAACTCGCGCGACTTCTTGAAATACTGCCTTAACATCACACCATTGCAAGGTTAAATTAGACATCACCAAATCCATACTTTTATCCGCAATAGGCAATTGTTCTGCATCCGCACACAGATAATTGAGTTTTGGCGCATACCATAACCAAGGCTTAGGCGCATTTTGTTGGGATTGCTCCACCATCTGATACGCAATGTCTAAACCATACACCATGGCATCAGGATAACGATGGCTTAATTGACGGCTCATCCGCCCTGCACCGCAGCCTATATCTAAAATAGTGCTAGGCGTTGTCTTAATAAAATCTAAACGCTCAATCAAATATTCTGCAATTTTTTGTTGGATAAAGGCATGTTGTTCATAATCGTTAGCTGCTTGGCTAAAGGATTGAGAAACTTTGGATTTGTCTACAGTGGGGTACGTCATGGATGCTTCTTAAAATGTGAAGTGGAGCAACGATTAAATGTCTATTATAGCAAAAATCTAAAAATGACTGCTTTGACGAACACATTGTTTTAATCAAAATCTGCTAACATTTGCCCATCAGACAACCATAATTAACAAAGGAAACATAAATGCACAGTTTATGGGTCGATGCAGACGCGAAAAAATTCAGTACAGACTTGGACTTACGAGTTTATAGCTCTCGTTTATTAGGGCAAAATCCTAATTTAGTATTACATGGTGGTGGCAATACCTCAGTTAAATCTACAGCTACTAATTTATTTGGCGAAACTGAAGAAGTGTTATACGTCAAAGGCAGCGGTTGGGATTTAGAGACGATTGAAGCGGCGGGATTTGCGCCTGTGAAACTGGATGTACTGAAACGGATGGCCGCGTTACCAGAATTAAACGACACAGCAATGGTACAAGCCCAACGTGCTGCGATATTAAATCCTAGTGCGCCAAATCCTTCGGTTGAAGCGATTTTGCACGCCATTATTCCATTTAAATTTGTTGACCATACCCATACCGATACTGTTGTGACCTTGACTAATACGCCTGATGGTTTGGAATACATTAAAGATTTATACGGCGATAAAGTATTGATTATTCCTTATGTGATGCCGGGGTTTATATTAGCGAAAAAAATCTATGAACTTAGTCAGGGAATCGATTGGCAAAACTTGGAAGGCATGATTTTGATGAATCATGGCGTATTCACCTTTGCTGATGATGCTAAAATTAGTTATGAAAATATGATTCGATTGGTTGCAGATGCTGAAATCTATTTACAAAATAAGCAAATCAAAACCCGTTTAAATGGCTCTGAAGCCGTGGATGTGGATTTATTAACATTGGCTCAAATTCGGCTGCACGTTTCTAAAGTAAAAACAAAACCTGTGATTGCACGTTTAGAAACCGATGCCGCCAGCCAACAGTTTGCAAGCTTGGATTCAGTGGCAGAGATCGCCACTCAAGGGCCTTTAACCCCAGATCATGTGATTCGTACTAAGCGTGCTCCAATATTGCTTGATACCGATATTGAGACGGCTATTGCTGATTATGTGACTGAGTACAAAGCCTATTTTGAGCGGAATAATGACGGCTCGTTGACCTGTTTAAATCCTGCTCCATGTTGGGCTGTGTGGCAGAATCGAGGTTTAATCAGTTTTGGTGGCAATTTGAAAGAAGCTAACATCATCGCTGATATTAAAGCCCATACGATAGAAGCGATTCAAAATGCAGAAAAAATTGAACAATGGCAAGCGTTACCCGAAAAAGATATTTTTGAAATGGAATATTGGGAATTAGAGCAAGCCAAGTTGAAAAAATCCAGTTCCGCGCCAGAATTTCAGGGAAAAATCGCGCTGGTAACAGGGGCTGCCAGTGGTATTGGTAAAGCTTGTGTTGACAGTTTATTGGCAAAAGGCGCAGTGGTTACAGCCTTGGATATTAATGCAGATATTGTTGAATTATTTGGAAATAAATCTGTTTTAGGAATTCAATGTGATATGTCTGACCGCACACAAGTACAACAAGCGGTGGATGCAACTGTGCGTCAATTTGGTGGTTTAGATATTATCGTCACCAATGCGGGCATTTTCCCACCAAGTGAAACGATTGAAGCGATGAATCCAGACACTTGGGACAAGAGTATCTCAATCAATTTATCCAGCCATCAGACTTTGTTGCACATTTGTGTACCGTATTTGAAACTGGGTATTGATCCTGCAGTGATTATCATGGGTTCTAAGAATGTCCCTGCACCAGGTCCAGGCGCATCAGCTTATTCAGTGGCAAAAGCAGGTTTAACTCAATTGGCTCGGGTCGCGGCATTAGAACTGGCGAAAGATAAGATTCGAGTAAATGTGCTACATCCAAACGCGGTATTTGATACGGCGATTTGGACGGATGAGGTGTTGGAAAAACGTGCTAAACATTATGGCTTGAGTGTGGAAGAGTATAAGACTAACAATTTATTACGGGTTGAAGTGACTTCGCATGATGTGGCGGAATTGGCCTGCGCGATGGCGGGTTCATTATTTGCCAAAACCACGGGCGCACAGTTACCCATTGATGGCGGTAATGAGCGAGTGATTTAATTTTATTTGAGACTGTGATGTTGTTAACATTGCAGCTTCAATCATACTGTGATTAAAAAAAGCGAACTGGATTTATGTATTCTGAAACTGAGTTAAAACAATTACATGGCCAAGATTATGTTACATATTTTGAATCGAGACAGTTAGCTGTTCGGTTTGAAAAATTATTAAGTAATGTCAAATTTGAGTCTCATTTTGATGCTGTTGATTTTGGTTGTGGTAATGGAATGCTGATGGATTTTATCATGCCACAAGTACGTTCTTATACAGGTGTTGATTTTTCTGAGCCTTTTATTGCATCTGCTTTGAAACGCAAGGCAGATTTATCTATAACTAATGCTGAATTTATTTGTACAGATATTCATCAGTTTTGCCAACAGCACCCTCAGCAGTTTGATGTGGGTTTTGCCTTGGATTTTTCAGAGCATGTTTATGATCAGGAATGGGTTAAAATTCTGAGCAGCATTAAACGTAGTTTAAAACCTAACGGTCGGTTGTATTTGCATACGCCGAATGCACGTTTTTTTATTGAGAAGATGAAAGCCCATCATTTTATTTTAAAACAGCCACCTGCACATATTGCGGTTAGGAATGTTGAGGACAATGTAAGTTTGGTTCAAGAGGCCGGGTTTAAAATTGTTGGGTTAAAGTTATTGCCACATTATAATATTTTGCGGTTTTTACATTTGATTTCATATATTCCTATTATTGGGAAATATTTTAAGGCACGTATTTTTATTGAAGCCAAGGCTTAAGAATAATATTCTCAACTTTTTTGGTATAGATATACTCCACACCGTTACAATTTGAGCTTTTTTTCTCGTTCCACGCACTTGCATCTTAATATTTTTTGTGAACGTTGGTGCGTCTCCTATCAGATTATGACGGGGTGTGTCGTCACAAGTTAAAGAGTTTCCTCAAATTCTAGTACATCTTGCATTTTTATTTCATTGGTTGCTGGCAGTGCTTTTAACAAGCTTAAAAATTTTTATCTTTGGTATAAATTTCCACAAGCTAATTCTCCAATAATAAACAGATGGCATACGACTTGAGTTTTAATGAGCAAATTGGAGAGTTGAGCATTTTGTTCGCGTAGATGGTTAATCCATACGAAAGTATCTACTAGAATCATTGGCATTCTCTACGACATGGTATTGCTTCAAGGCTAGGTTCTGTACCGCCTAATTCTGCAAGTTGTTTGGCTGCTTGGATGTTTTGTAATGAGGTATCAGAAGGTTTCAGTGACTTTACAATTTTAATTTCATCAGGGGAAAATGGCTGAGTAACCAAAAGAATTTTTCACTGGTGGTTTCGTCAATTTCTAAGGTAATGGTTTGCATGGTGTATTCTCAGTTATTTTGATATTCATAATATTAGCTCAGTCAATTCCATTCACAACCAGCGTGTTTTGAGTGGATTTCTTGAATACTATGCTATAGGCATTTTAAAGTAATTAATATTTAAAGAATTTCAGGACTGCCAGTCCTCGCACTTAAGATAGAATTGACTATACTCTATTTTTAAGCATTTATGAATTGGAGCAAAAAAGGAAACCATGATGCAACTTACAATTGAATTACCAGATAATTTAGTGACTCAATTACAAGCAAAATCTAATTTAAACGAGATTATTATTCATGCGCTTACCCAATACTTAGCAGAGCCTCAAGTTTATTCAAAAGCAGATGATTGGAAAGCATTCATTGAGCAAACATACGGATGTTTAGCAGATACACCAATAGAGAGACCTCCTCAAGGTGCACTTGAAAGTAGAGAAGATTTAGTGTGAAATATTTACTAGATACGAATGTTTGTATTGTGTTTTTGAATGAACGTTCAGAGAGGTTGAAACGGCGTTTACTTATGCAGCACAGTCACGAGCTTGCCGTTTGCTCTGTTGTGAAAGCTGAATTGTTTTATGGCGCAATGAAAAGTATCAATCCTACGAAAGCGATACAAAAACAGCATTATTTTTTGAATCATTTTATTTCTTTGCCATTTGATGATAACGCAGCACAGCATTATGGAGAAATTCGTGCAGCGTTGGCAAAGCAGGGGCAACCAATTGGTCCAAATGATTTTATGATAGCAGCCATTGCACTCTCCCATAATTTAACACTGGTTACACACAACACAAGAGAGTTTTCTCGTATACCTCATTTAACAATTGAAGATTGGGAAGCATAACTACTTTTTTTCATTCACAACGCAGCGTGTTTTGAGTGGGTTTTTCTCGTTTCATGCACCGCGTGGAATGAGCAACTAACGCACCCGCGTTTTGATTTTGTAGGACGCTAGTGCGTCTCGTGGCATGACGACATAGTGCATCGTTACGAGGGCAAATCGTCTTGGATGCTTGTGT
>JADGDW010000148.1 GCA_016744725.1 Candidatus Albibeggiatoa sp. nov. BB20
GTATTCCATCTCTCATATTATAAGCCATTCTTGAGTTTAGGGAGATAAATCTGTTCGCCTGAAAGGCGAAGGTTTTAACCTTATACATGGAAATAAACATCTAAACTGTTTTAGAACCATCCTCTGACTAAAACCACTAAATAGCAAACGACACCACTTGTCTGCCCACATTAATTTGCGACGACGATCACGTCATCATCTAACAGGATGGCACAAGGCAGCATCAATAAAACTGATATACTCGTGCCTCATCTATTATTTTCTTGTCGTAAGTGGAAATCTTAAGCTTTGACTAGCAGATGTGAGGACTACATATTCTTAAAGAACGGGCAGTCCCAAAAATGAGGAAAGTGATAACAATGAATATGCTGTCACTACAATCCTCACTACATCAACCATTATTCTATAATCTGGATACCCGAATCTGTACCTAACATCAAAATATCAGCAGGACGTTGAGCAAATAAACCATTGGTAACAACACCTGCAATTTGATTTAACTGTTGTTCTAATTTAACAGGTTCAGCAATATTTAAGTTGTGTACATCTAAAATATGATTACCGTTGTCTGTCACAAAGTTCTCGCGCCAGATTGGTTTACCACCTAATTTAACCACTTCGCGAGCAACATAACTACGCGCCATAGGAATCACTTCGATCGGCAATGGAAATGCACCTAATACATCAACTAACTTGCTATCATCTGCAACACAAACAAATTTTTTGCTAACCGCCGCCACAATTTTCTCACGAGTCAACGCACCGCCGCCGCCTTTAACTAAATGTAAATATTTTGTTGCTTCGTCCGCACCATCAAAATAAATATCAATTTCACGCACGCCGTTTAAATCTAACACAGGAATATGATGTGATTTCAAACGGTCAGCACTGGCTTGAGAACTTGCGACTGTACCTTCAATCGTATGTTTAATAGCGGCTAAAGCATCAATAAAATGATTGGCGGTACTGCCTGTACCAATCCCAATAATCATGTCTGGTTCAACGTATTCTAATGCAGCCTTGGCAACTTGTTGTTTTTTCTCATCAGGTGTCAAAATAATCCCTCCTTGTTATTTGTGTTATGTTGCTTAATACACACATAGTTTAATCTATTATAGCTAGGCTCATCATTGAAAACATAAACCCAGTTATAATGTGATTTAATCTAGTGCTTGCTATCCATATTAAAGTTTTTTTAAATATTGAATAAACTGTAACAGATGATGTTCACTTGCACTTCAGCAGGATTACCCATTTTCTGAGGACAGCCTTAAAGTGGCAAACACACTTAACTAAGCGCGGATATGTTCGTAAATATTGATATAATCTTGGCCTGAATGATTCCATGAATGATCTTGATTCATCCCATTTGCCCGAAGCTGGCGAAAATAGCGCGGATATTTATACCACAAGCCAATAGCGCGATTTATCGCAGACTCTAAAGCCAAAGGAGTCACATCTGAAAAAACATAGCCATTTCGTTCTTCATACGGTTTGTCAGAATAATTAGCATCAAATACCGTATCCGCTAAGCCGCCTGTTTCGCGTACAATCGGCACAGTTCCATATTTCAAACTAATCATTTGAGTTAATCCGCAAGGCTCATAAATACTTGGAATTAAAAGCATATCTGCACCTGCATAAATCAAATGTGCGAGTTCTTCATCATAGCCAATTTCTAAATGACAATCAGGATGATCGTTTAATTCATGCTTCACATCCCAAAATTTGGCATTAATACTGTCTTCCGCCGCTGCACCGAGCAAAACAAATTGGGCTTGCTGAGACAAAGCATAGTAAATCGCATGTAAAATCAAATCCATGCCCTTCTGCTTATCCAAACGACTCACAACTGCAATCAATGGCTTAAAGTCATCTCTTAACATCAAACGTTGGCGCAAAGCTTGTTTATTTTTCACCTTATTCGGCAACGAATCCATATTGTAATGATGGGGGATAAATGGATCAATTTCTGGGTTCCAAATATCGTAATTAATCCCATTCAATACGCCACCTAATTTGCTGCTATTAGCTTGTAAAATACTCTGCAATCCCTGACCTTGTTCCGTGTGCTGGATTTCAAATGCGTAAGTAGGGGAAACCGTGGTGACAAAATTGGAGAAAATAATCCCACCTTTCATCAAATTCACTGCATCATGGTGATGTGGGTCTAACATTTTTTCAGCGGTCATTAATTTGGCGACATCTAAACCCGATTGTTGCAACACTTCTTTGCCCGTAATCCCTTGATGTCCCATATTATGCAAAGTAAAACAAGCTCGGGTATTACCCATGCCTAACTGGTGATAGACTTCATATAGCAACACAGGAATCAACGCAGTTTGCCAATCATGACAATGAATCACCTCAGGTTTTTTGTCTGATTTGAGCATAAATTCTAAGGCTGCACGCGAGAAAAATGCAAAACGGGCAACATCATCTTTATCCCCATAATATTTGCCACGATTGAAAAAATTATGTTCTGAATTTGATTCAATGAAGAAGCATTTAATATTATCTACAAATCCAAAATAGACATCACAATGAATCCATTGGTCATAAAAAGGTACCCATAAGTCTTCATAAACCTTAGTCAAGCCCCAAATATGGTCATAACGCATACAGTCATATTTAGGCAAAACCACTTCAACATTGTTGCCGCGAATCGCAAGTTCTTGCGCTAAACCTTGAACCACGTCACCTAATCCACCGACTTTAGCAACTGAAGCACATTCTGGTGAAACCATCATAGTAAACACAGTGCAATCTCCCTTTTATGAGGTTTTTTTAGTTGTTTTACGGGCTGTGGTTTTACGCCGCGTAGGTTTTGGAGGGATGGGTTTAGCTTCTTCTATCGTCGCTTTTACACTATCACCAGTTGATGTTGTAGTGGTTCGCGCTGTTGTTGTTCTAGGCTTCGCCGCTACGGGCTTTGTATCCGTATTCGATTCTGTTTTCACTGCTTTTGATTCAGATTTTTCAACAGGCTGAGATTCAACAATAGCACTGGGTTTTAGCGCAGGCTTGGAAACCGCACTGCTTGTTTTTGATCTGGCTGTTGTTTTAGATGTCGTTTTTGACAATGGCTTGGTCGCTGCTTTAGGCTTTGTTTGCGCTGATGATCTTTTCATCGCTGGTTTAGGTGTTGCCTCAACTTTTTCTATCGGTTTTGCTGACGGTTTTAAATCTGCTGTGGGTCTAATTGGTTGATGGAGTGATTTTGCTGCAAGCTTTGTTGAGTCCTTAACAGAAAATGGTTCAACTGCTGTAGCTTGAGTGGCAACGGCTGTTTTATTCTCAAGATGATTGCTGACTTTATGACTGGGTCTCAGCGGTTGATTTGACGATGATGCGCTTGGCTCAGTTTTTTTAGGTAAAACCAATGGTTGTGGTGTTGCAACGGGTTTTGCACTTTTAGCTCGAGTTGATGCAGTGGGTTTAAAATAAATGGTTTCTAATTCAGATAATTGTTGTTCTGAAACTTGTAAAAAATCAAATAATTTTTGAATCCATTCATCTCCCCAAAAAATAAAGCAACTGGATTGGCTGATTAAAATCTGTTGCCTAATCTGTGCTAGTTTAGTTTGATCTGTTTTAGATATTTGAATTTGGCTAAGTTTTTCATAACGCTGCCGAACATCACGCATTTTGACAATCGCCTTGCGTTGTGCATCAGAGCCACCCCAATCAGCTAAACCATAACCTGATGTTGAACCCATATTCCATGCACCCGCTTCAATATTGGCTCGCATTTCAGCAGGTTGCTGTTTTAGATATTCACCAATACTCACGGGTAATACGGGATATTCTCCATTCTCAGCATGTTCGACATACGGCGCAATAAAATGCCCAAAAAAGCCTTCTTCTTCCAATCGAAACCAACGTTTATTTTCTCCATTTGACCATGTGGAGAGTAAACGCGGTGCATCAGGCCTAGCAGAATGCCAGACTTGATGCTGGACTTCCTGTGCAAACCAAACGGGGTCTAAGCCTGTTTGCTGAGCACTAGAAATGTCTCGACTCATTGGAATCACTGTAATACGAGCATCTTGATATTGGGCAATATAAGGTTGAAAAATATCCACTGACTCATGTTCTGGCCGAATACTGCTCGCATCAATCAATACATATTCATAACCCGCTCTGACTAAAGCAGGAATCATTTGCATGGAAAACGCCATTTCAGGTGGCAAAAAACCACGGGGCGCACGCCCAAATAACTCAAGCATCAAATCCCGTTCTAGTTGCAATTGCGCTTCCCAATCCGCAGGGGCAATCAAAGGAAAAATCGGGTGATACATACCCATCCCCAATAATTCAATATTTTTAGCCAACCGGTAGCTTTCTAACATGGCAGGAATATCAATGTATTGGCGATATTGTTCAATAATTTTAGGCTGTTGTAATTGTTGCAGCAGTAAGCCAGAAAACGCGATATGAAAATGAGCAATATTTATATATTTGTGGGCAAAGCGTGTAATACGGTCATAACAGTGAATAATTTGCTCTGCTTCTTTGGGATTAGTCTCTATCAATAATTGTAGATTATTTGGTGGTTGGTGCAAATGTAGCGTAAGTGCATGAAAAATTTGCGGCATAATGCCCTCCGTCATGGTGGCAATTCTTGATTTATTTTGAAATCCATTTTAGCAGATTGTGCTAGGCGTTTTTCAGTCTAATATTAGCAAAATTTAATCTATTGATATCTTTAAAACTAAGAATGGTGCAGGTTAATATGACAGAAAAAGGTAACTTATTCAAAAAAGACTGGGGTTCATTTTTTACATGGCTGCTTATTTGTTCGTATTTTCAAACCAACTAAAGTTTAACATGATGCTAAAAACAGGTATTTAGATCGAATAGTTGGGCATGAGAATGGCTCTCAACTCATTAAATTGCCAAGATAATAATATCAAATACTTTGTAATAAGCGGCAGACAGGTTAGAATTCAGTATTGCTATTTTGCTGTACGGATTATATTGCAATCTGGCAATATTGAACCCATTAAACAGCTATCTATTCCTATCTTATAGGTGTCGACAGATTGAGTAATCTGCAAAATAATACGGTTATCGTCTTTTTCTTAATTAACTGCTTGGATTAAAAATCCTTGATTCCTGAGTCATAAGACCTGATATAACCATTTACAGACTCACTATTGTCCTAAACAACCCAATTTACAAGAGGAAAACCCGATGTCAGTCACTCAAGAAACCATTGATAAGTTTGTAGAATATATTAAATTGCAAGTGTTTGACGACCGATACATTGACCGCCAAGAAGAAAAGCGCATTTTGGAAGAAGGCATTAGAATGGGCATTGGTGTTGAAAAAGGACTGTCTATCATTCGTCAAGCTGCGAGTGAAAATGGTTATGGTTTAGAGCGTGAAATTGAAGAGCAGGCTAAGAAATTATTGGAACGCTTTGCAGCCGATGGCAAAGTTGATCGTAAGGAATTTGATGATGCGTTTGAAATGTTTAAGCAAGAAGCCCAAGGCAAGTTGAAAGATGATGAAATTAAACGCCGTTTAAAACAAATTATGCTAGATAATAGCTGGAAAGCAAAAGAAGGTGGTTTATTTGGGGCTAAGTGGTTTTCCGCAATTAACTAACGAGTGTTAGTTGTGGTGACACACGATGGCCTTGAGATGATATCAAAGAGGCCATTTTCAGTGATTTGACTAAAATAATTCACTCGTTAATCTTATCCAATAAAAAGCGCATTTCTGTTGGAGAATTCGTGTTTAACATACGTTTGATGATGATATGTAATTCACTCATATCTGTATTGTTAATGATCTGTTTGACCTCTAAAAAAGCCTCTGGATTAACACTAAATGAGCGCAAACCTAAGCCCAGCAATAAGCGTACATAACGGGTATCACTCGCCATTTCCCCGCACATGCTAATCGGCTTACCACTATCAGCAGTACCGTCAATACTCATTTTTATCAAACGCAAAATGGCAGGATGTAGCGGATCATATAAATAATTTACTGAATCATCACATCTGTCGATGGCTAAGGTGTATTGAATTAAGTCATTAGTACCAATCGATAAAAAATCTAAATAAGGCAAAAATAAATCTGTACATATAGCCATTGCGGGCACTTCAACCATTGCTCCCACAGGCATTGTCGGATCAAAATCAAACCCTTCCTGAGATAATTCTCGTCGTGTTTCCTCAACAATGTTTAAAACTTGGGTTAACTCTTGCAAACCAGACAACATTGGAATCATCATCCGCACATTGCCTTCAGCAGAGACTCGTAAAATAGCTCGCAACTGCTGTTTAAACAAACTCATATTTTTCAAACACAAACGAATAGCACGTAAACCCAATGCAGGATTAGCTATCCAAGGCCCAGAATGTTGGGGATTAGCTTGTTTATCAGCACCTAAATCCACCGTTCGGATCGTGACTTCACCTTGTTTTAAAGATTTAACTACTTTGAGATAAGCCGCATAATGTTCAGCCTCGTCGGGCGGATCGAGACGATTCATAAATAAAAATTCAGTACGATACAAACCGACTCCATCACTGCCTGCTTTTTTTACACTTGCGATATCTTCTGGGAATTCAATATTTGTATGTAATTTAATTTCTTGGCCATCAATAGAGATACAAGGGGCTTGTTTTAAACGTTTTAGTGCGGTGCGTCTTTGTTTATCTTGCTTTTGTTGATTCTGATAATATTCAATAGCGCGTTGATCTGGTGCAATAAGCATCACGCCATGTACGCCATCTAAAATCAAAGTGTCATCAGGCCTAACATAACGTCTCGCGCGGTGTAAGCCGACAATAGCCGGAATCCCCAAACTACGGGCTAAAATCGCAGTATGTGAAGTTGTACCACCATATTCAGTGACAAAACCTAAAATCCCTTGATGCTGCATTAAAATAGTATCTGCAGGCGTTAAATCATCTGCAACCACAATTGCATTAGACACATCTGAGCTACTAGGTAATTCGGTATGACCTCGTAAAATATGCTGGATTCGGGATACCACTTGCTCAACATCACGTTTGCGACTGCTGATATAAGGATCATCCATTTCATCAAATACTTTGACTAAATAATCACATTGTAATTTTAAAGCCCATTCCGCATTACATTGTTTTTCGCGAATAAAATTGATTGGTGCATCGACTAGTAGACTATCGTTTAACATTAAAAGATGGGTTTCAATAAAGGTGACGACATCTTCAGGTGCTGTTTTTGGAACATTTTGTTGAATTTTTTCCAATTGCAGACGTGCAATGACCAGCGCATTTTCAAATCGTGCAACTTCGTCATCTAAGCTTTGTTTTGATAGGGTGTATTCATTGACTTCAATTGTGTCATGGTCAATGATGTGGATTTTACCAATCGCAATCCCTTTAGAAACCCCAATACCTTGCAGGGTAAAGCTCACTCTTCTTCTCCAAAACCACTTTTAATAAGTTCAACAATTTTTTGAAATGCTTGTTCTTCATCATCGCCCGAAACAGAAAGTTCAACTTCAGAGCCTTTGCCTGCCGCGAGCAACATCACACCCATAATACTTTTGCCATTCACTTCACGTTGTTTGCGTTTTAAATGAATTTCGCTGCTAAAAGTCGAAGCGAGTTTGACTAATTTTGCAGCAGCACGGGCATGTAATCCTAATTTATTTACAATTGTAAGTGTTTCTTGTAACAAAGCTCTACCTCAAAACAATATCATACTTAATAAGGCATTACCTTAACCAATTTAATTAATATAAGCTACATAAAATTGAGCACATTAATCACAAATCTAAATATACCCATATTATATAAATGGGTTCTAAACTATAGTTTGAGAGTGCGAATGAGTACAGCAACTACCCCATTAGATTTTAACCCACTGTTTTGAAATGTTAAATATTCATCAAATGACAGGTCATATTTTAGTGATTAAGAAGCTTAATTTTTTACTGATAAGCTTTAAGTAATAGCTGATTTGAAGAAGGAATTATAGTGGTTTTTATAGAAGTGTTTAGGACTGTAACCGCTTCAATAATTGACTATATCTGTTTCATGAGAGCCTAGGATTATGTGTTATCGAAAACCTCATTTCCCATTGTTTGGCTCTCTGTTTAATCTATCTAAGCATGGTGTTTTATTTTCCATTTAGACCGATTGTTATTCTACGACTTCAAATAATTGGTTAAGGGTTTCCAATTTGTGTAAAGTGGCTGAACGACTGATATTAATTAACATCGCACCTGTTGGACTGGTATTATCAATGGTAGCAATACAACACACATTGCCATCTTCAACATCATCAAGTTCTACAATGTTTTGATTGCCCTCATGGTCAAGCAAGTGCAAATTAACATCACTCCCTGTGAAACGCGCAGTTTTGCCGATTTTGACCATGCCATAATCCCAGCAAAATAACCAAACATATTTCATATCATTAAGATGTTTAATTCTTAAGGTTTCTTGTTTTGAGCCAGTGGTATCACCAACCCCAGCATCTTTATCAAGCTGGATATAAGGAAATTGTTCTAACTGACCTAAATCACCGAAATAAACAATGCCTTGCTCATTCTCTTTAGTTTTATAAATAACGGCTAAATCAAAATCAGCGGCGGTACTCCAATTCATATTCACTGTTAAATCTTTCAATGAAATGAGGGTATCTTGACCTTTTTGTTTTAAATTCATGCTGCATTCCTCTTTATTATATTATCGGTAAAATAGTATCGAATCTGGCTTGATTTGGAAAGCAAAGAGCACAGTAAAATATGAAGGAGGTCGAATTTGCAAGCCCATCTTTTTCATTCCCTGCTGCATAATGATCGCTCTGTACTGATTTAACCTGGTCTATGCTTAATTTTTTTACGAGCAAGCTTGAGTTTAAGGCAGAAATAATTGTTAGCAAAGTCTAACTCTAGTTCTAAAAATAATAATCTGTTTAAAAACTGTATCCATGTACATATAGCATTAAAATGATAGATACCATACAATGAAAACAGTGGTGAAAATAGGGAGTGTATAACAATGCGTTATGGATGGTTATTTTTCTTATTACTATGTAGTCAATCAGTTGTAGCGTTAACTTGTGGTGAATCTTCTTATTTACAAAGCTTAATCCAAAAACAACAATATCAACAAGCGATTCAAGTTCTAGATCAATGTTTATCCGCATCAGGTCAAGAAGGAAAATCTGATAATCCACTATTTAACCAGTTGCGTGAAAAATTACTACATCAGTTTGATATTACTGAAGAACACATTTATCAAAATTTTCAAACCTTGTTCAAAATATATCCGCTGAAAACACTAAACATACAATGGTTAAAAGAGTTAGAACAGACTTATCCCTTTGTAAATTTAAAATTAGAGGCAGAACAATACTATTTTTACTATGACACAGGGCGTTTACAAGCACAAGGACGTGGGATTGCTCTGACCAATAAAGCCATTATATGGAAAAACATGCTAGGAATACCACAGCGAGTTGATTTTTCTAATATACAACAATTAGAATTAGTGCATGAGTATGGCTTATCTTTAACTGCTTGGAAATTAAGAATTAATCAGGCTAATGATATTCGCCTCTCTCAGTTGCCTAATGACACCTTGACTCCTTTTTTATCTGCCCTATTTTATTTTATTCAATCTCATACTGAACAAGATATTAAACTCACTATTTCCCCTACTATGTAATTTTTGTTTATGGACATCTCCAAATGACAAACTTTTCCCGAATGCAGCTACTCCGTGGCAAACAAAGTTCCGTTCGTCCACCTTGGACAAAGCCAGAAGCTGAGTTTATTGAAAATTGCAGTCGTTGTCATGCCTGTATTGAGCAATGCCCTGAACATATTATTGTGAAAGGAAGAGGTTCATTTCCTGAAATTGATTTTTCTAAAGGAGAGTGTACCTTTTGCGAACATTGCGTTGAGGCCTGTCCAACTTCTGCGATCAGCAAATCTGATCAGCAAATCCCGTGGTTACTTAAAATCCAAATCAATCAAGCCTGTTTAGCGCAACAAAATGTGGTGTGTATCACTTGTGGCGAATTTTGTGAATACAGTGCTATTCGTTTCCCAGCTAAATTAGGCGGTATTGCACATCCAGAAATTAACCTGAATCAATGTACAGGCTGTGGAGCATGTTTTGCTACTTGTCCAACTCAAGCTATCCAAATGCAATATTTAGAAAGCCCTGATTTAATTTAACTTACTTATTTTAAAAATATATTTTTCTTGTGATTTTTATATTGGTACAAGTCTATTTATTCCTACTGATTCGGACTGAAATTAAAAATTTGGCTTTGTTTAAATCTGATTGCCCTAGTGACTTTACAGCCAATATGTACAAGTATAAACTTTCATGTTAGCCTCGTTTGATGATGAATATTCAGTTCAGATAGGATAAGGTGACGAAAGCATGTAATAGGTTGATTTTAATAGATTAGGTTAGTATTTAAAAGCTATTTTTGTCACAAAGCAGTCAACGGATTTAAAACTTTAGCCTGTTCAAGCGAATATTGTGCGTAAATCATGGTCATCTTCATGTCGCTGTGCCCTAAGATTTCTTTTAACGCAAGAATATTTCCGCCGTTGGCAATAAAATAAGTTGCAAAAGTATGCCTCAATACGTGGCTGGCTTGATTATCTCTTACCTTAAAACTGCACTTTTTTAGAGTTCTTCTAAATATGTGGTAGCTTTTTCTAAACAATTGCTCAACAGAAATGTGACACAATAATTAATGAATTTTGATGGAAGTTTGAGATGAAAAGAATTGGGATTTTTTCTTGGCTATTTTTGGTTTTATCCCTTATATTGCTTTTTTCTGGCTCTGGGGTGTTTTTAGGCATTGCTTTATTATTTGTTGTACTAATGGCTATTGCTGTTAAATCTAAGCTGCGCAATAATTTAAAACGTTTTCCTGAAAAATGTAAAAAGTCTTAATGATATGTTTCATGATTCAGTAAAACCAAATTATGACTATAGAGCTAATTTAAATAAGCAAAAAAAACGCTATAAAAATTATGACCTAAACTCTCCTTTAACAAAAAATCGTTACTTTGCTCCAGAAAAAGAAAAGGTTATTAAGCCTACACCGCCTTTTCACCCTTCCACCCATGTTGTAGCTAAAGATAATGTTAAATTAACCTCTAAGCAAAAAGGGGATATGTTTGAACACTATGTGAT
>JADGDW010000149.1 GCA_016744725.1 Candidatus Albibeggiatoa sp. nov. BB20
AATCGGTTTTTTATTCATTATAATGTTTGAATATTGAGGATGACTCATATATGAGTATAAACTGCTGTCGTGTGTTGTTATAGTTGTTTTATTTTAAAGTGATACAGGACTGGCAGTCCTCAATTTTAAAACTGATTGATATTTAAAGTATAAAAGGACTGCCAGTCCTAATACATAAACCAGAATTGACTATAATACTAAATAAACGATGCTCTTGAATTGCTTAGCTCACAAACACATAATAAGTCCAATCCGCCATAAAAATTAGGAAAATTGAATGAGTCACCCAGCGTTTAAGCCTGTTCGTACCGTTGATATGCCCAATTTAAATGTTGAATATCAAGAATATGAACATAAAAAAACGGGCGCACGCCACATTCATTTAGCTTCTGAAGACACAAACAATGCCTTTCTAGTGGCTTTTTTAACTGTGCCTCAAGACTCAACAGGGATTGCACATATCCTAGAACACACAACCTTATGTGGCAGTCAGCGTTATCCTGTGCGTGACCCTTTTTTCATGATGATTCGCCGTTCATTACACACTTTTATGAATGCGTTCACTAGCAGCGATTGGACAGCCTATCCATTTGCCACCCAGAATAAAAAAGACTTTACTAACCTATTGCAAGTGTATTTGGATGCGACTTTTTTCCCAAACTTGGATGAGCTGGATTTTGCACAAGAAGGGCATCGTTTAGAGTTCGCTGAAAAAGAAAATTCTGATTCGGAATTAGTATACAAAGGGGTGGTATTCAATGAAATGAAAGGGGCAATGAGCTCGCCATTACGTCAAGTCCATCAGACAGTGCAATCGCATTTATTCCCTACCACAACTTATCACTACAACAGTGGTGGTGAACCGTCAGATATTCCTGATTTAACTCATGCACAGCTTAAGCGATTCCACTCGACACACTATCATCCGTCCAATGCCGTGTTTATGACTTATGGCAATTATAATGTAGACCAGCATCAAGACATGTTTGAAAAGTATGCATTGCAGCATTTTGATAAAATCGATACCGCTCATTTAAAAATTCCAAAAGAACAACGTTTAACTGAGCCTAAAACAGTTGAAGCACATTACACCTTTGATGAGGAAAATACGGATAATAAAACCCATATTTTGTTGTCATGGTTGCTGAATAATAGCAGTGACATTCGTGAAGCGATTAATGGACATTTACTATCAGGTATTTTGCTTGATAACAGCTCATCACCATTGCGTTATGCTTTGGAAACCTCTTCGTTAGGCTTATCACCGTCATCTTTATCAGGTTTTGATAGCAATACATTTGAATCTAGCTTTGCGTGTGGCTTAGAAGGTTCAGAAGTTGAACATGCGGACGAAGTTGAAAAGTTGATTATGGGCGTATTGCAAGATATTGCTGATAACGGCGTGCCACAATCATTGGTTGATTCTATGTTACATCAAATAGAATTACATCAACGTGAAATCACAGGTGGCGGTTTTCCTTATGGTTTACAGCTCATGTTACAAGGTTTATCAATGGCCTTATATGATGGTAATCCTGTTTCTGCATTAGATATTGATGCTGTTTTAGAAGAATTACGCAAAGATTGCCAAAATCCTGATTTTATTCCAAGCTTAGTCAGACGTTATTTACTGGATAATCCACACCGTGTGCGCGTCACGATGTCACCTGATCGTACATTGTCAAAACAGCAGCTTGAACAGGAACAGACTCGTTTAGCAGAGATCAAGCAACAATTAACTGAAGAGCAAAAAGCGCAGATTTTACAACGCGCACAGATTTTAGAGGAACGCCAACAGCAGCAAGATGATCCTGAATTATTACCCAAAGTGACATTGGATGATGTGCCGACAGATATTCCTATTTTGGAAGGCACAAGCCAAACAATTGCGAATTTACCTATGACGTGGTTTACCAGTGGCACAAATGGCATGGTTTATCAGCGCATTGTGATTGATTTACCGCAGTTTGAACCTGAATTGTTGGATATTTTGCCTTTATTCTGCGATTGCCTGACTGAGTTAGGTTATGCCGATAAAGATTACCGTCAAGCTGCAGAATGGCAAGCCTTGGTCACAGGTGGATTGGGTGCTAGTTTATCAGTACGTGGTTGTATTGATAATGTACAAAAAGTTCGCGGCATTTTCTCATTGTCTGGCAAAGCTTTAGCGCGAAATCAACAACATTTAGTCCAATTGCTTTATGATACATTGACTCAAGCTCGATTCGATGAATTAGAGCATTTACGCGAGTTAATTAATCAAATTCGTAGCGATATGGATAACAGCATCACCGATCGTGGACATGTTTTAGCCATGACGGCTTCAACCAGTACTTTGAGCCCGTGCAGTGCTTTAACCCATCGCTGGCAAGGTTTAGTCGGGATTCAATTTATTCGACAATTAGATGAATCATTGAAGCAAGATGATGCGTTGCAAGCTTTTGCGGATAAATTAAAACAGATTCAAACCATTTTGCTCAATTCTCCAAGTCAATTACTTGCCATTGGTGATGATGAACATCAGGCAGACATGCAAGCTAATTTGGCCACGGTTTGGAAAGAGTTTAAGAATCAACAACAGATTGAACCATTGCACCCAACGGCTTCATTGCAGCAAATTAAACAAGCGTGGGCGGTGAATACTCAAATCAATTTCTGCGCTAAAGCTTATCCAGCAGTCAATCCTGCTCATGCTGATGCGCCTGCGTTGATTGTGTTAGGGGTATTTTTACGCAATGGTTTCTTGCATCGTACCATTCGAGAGCAAGGTGGCGCGTATGGTGGCGGTGCAAATTATCATGGTGATAGTGGCTCATTCCGCTTTTTCTCTTATCGTGACCCGCGTTTAGCTGAGACTTTGCAAGATTTTGATAATGCATTGGTTTGGTTACAAGAAACAGAGCACGAACCTCGTACTTTAGAAGAAGCCATTTTAGGTATTATTGGACAAATTGACCGTCCTGCCTCACCTGCTGGAGAAGCAGCGATCACATTTTTCAATAGTTTACATGGCAGAACGCCAGAGCAACGTCGCCAATTCCGTCAGCAGATTTTAAAAGTGACCATGGATGATTTATTGCGGGTGGCGAAAACTTATTTGCATCCTGAAAAAGCCAATATAGTGGTGGTGAGTAATGCGAAAAATCTTGAAGGTATTGCTGATTTAGGGTTGGAGATGTTGAGCTTATAAAATATTGAAGTGTGTATGCTGCTGAGTGTACACACTTTAAATTCACACTTATTGGGTTACATCATGTCAGATATAAAAAAAACAAATCAAATCAGTCAAGCTGTTGACGATGAAACTCGCCCTAATTCAACTCAACAAGTTATCGAACAAAAACGCAGTACGTCTAAATTGAGTACAGGCTTAAGTGTGTTGTGGGATTTGATATGTATTCTTGATGCTATTGTTCAAGTTATTGTTTTAATTAGCCAAGTTATCTCATTCATCATCCATAGTATTAAACGGGTTATTCGCGTAATTATATCGCCTTTTTATAAATAACAATATCTCAGTGCTCATTGATAAATGATGTTCTTATGCCTCAAAGACTTGTTCTAAGGTTTCAGAACTTAAGACTTTTAAGCTCCATTGTTGTAATTGTTCGGATGGAGCATAATTGATTTTGGTTGTTGCCCAATCTGGTAATTCGCCAAAACGATGCTGCAATAGAGTGGTTAATAAATTAACTTGCCCTATTTTTTCACCTTTTTCTATTCCCAGCTTCTCGCCTTTCTCTATTCCCAGCTTCTCACCTTTCTCTATTCCCGCTTTTTCGCCATCATTCCAAGCAGTATCCCAAGCGGCTTGATTGGTTCTGTAATCCAATAGGTTTTGTTCGTAAAAGTTGTATTGCTCTTGGCTTAGGTTTGATAGTTCTGCGGTTTTAAACGCCTTTTGAAAAACAGGTTCATTTAAGATTTCTGGGATTTGGTCGAAACTGTCTAGGTTTTTGAGGAAATAAATCCATTTGTCAAAGTGGGTTTCTAATTCATGGGCTTGCTTGTTGAACAGGGGCATTTGTAAAAATTTAAAATTCAGTTTGTCGAAGAAGATTTCACCGTCTTGGTCTTTGAGCATCACGTCACGGCGGAATTTGAGTTTTTCTTCGGTTTCAGTGTATTGGAAGTCTAAGATGGCAATGAAGTAAATCGGGCTGAGTTCAAATGACCATTTGCCTTTTTCGGCTTGTTCTCGAATTGGATAGGTGACGTAGAATAGCGCACGGTCTTTGAAAAAATGGGTTTTCGCTTTTTGCATTTCGATGATGAAGCGTTCACCTGTGATACTGGTACAGGAAATATCAAAGATGGCTTTGCGTTCTATAGTGGTATTGGGTAGTTGTTCGACGTTGTTGAATTTTAAATCTGCGATTTGATGGTGCGCTGGCATTAATTGATTAAGGAAATCAATGAGCAAGTCTTTGTTGGCTTCTTCACCAAACAGTTTTTTAAAACCAAAGTCGGTATAGGGATTGAAATATTTGCTCATGATGGTGTGCCTTTTCGTTTTGCAGTTGTTCTGCTTTTAGTTTATTTATAGCAGTTTGTTCTTTGGTTTCAATGGCTTTTTCAGCTCAGCAATAATGTAAAGTATAGTGGGGCAATTTTTATAGTTTAACAATATTTTGGCGGAATTTCGGTTGGAAAGAAAACTGAGGATAAGAAATACTCTTTTTTGCATAGAGGCTTTTATTTATCCAAGTTATAATCATTTCTATCTTTTTTTAGCTTATTTTTAGTTATGGCAAAATATGCGGTTGTTATTGGAGTCAGTGATTATCCTCAAGCTACGGGTGACGGGGGGTTAAAGCCTTTGTTGCGTGCGACTAAAGATGCTGAGGCGGTTGCTGAGGTGTTGCGAGATGTTGATATGGGTGGTTTTGATGAGGTTGAGTTGTTGACTAATCCTGATAAAACCGTGATTGAAACGACGATTGAGCAGTTTTTTTCAACCCGACGTGCGAAGCAGGATGTGGTGTTATTGTATTTTTCTGGGCATGGGGTGAAGGATTTTCGTTCAGGGCATTTGTTTTTAACTGCCTATAATACGCAAAAATCTGACATTGAATTGGTTAAGTCAACTGCCATTAGTTCAGTTGCTATTCACAGTTTTTTAAAATATTGTCCTTCTAAACGCCAAGTGATTATTTTAGATTGTTGTTACAGTGGTGCATTTGCTGAGGGTTTGAATGCAAAAGATGGTGGTCAAGAGATTGATCTGGAAAGTGAGTTAGGTGGTGAAGGTCGGGCGATTTTGACTTCTTCGAGTGCGGTGGAGTTGTCTTATGAGCGTGAAGAGGGTGAGTTGTCGGTTTATACGGATTATTTGTTAGAGGGGATTAAAACGGGCAGTGCGGATAGTGATAAGGATGGTTGGATTTCTGTGGATGAGGCGCATAGTTATGCCCAGCAGCGGGTGAAGGCAGAAGCTAATGGCATGAATCCAAAGATTTATTCAAGTGAAGATGGTTATAAAATTCATTTGACTAAAGCGCCTATGACTATTGCTTTGAGTCGTTATCGAGAACAGGTTTTAAAGTATGTTAAAACAGGAAAAGGGCGTATTTCACCGATTGGTCGGAAAATTTTGGATCGGAATTGTAAGACATTCGGTATAAATGAAGCAGAAGCACAGCAAATAGAAAAAGAGGTTTTAGTACCTTATCAATATCATCAGGAAAATTTAGAGGAATATCAAGAGGCTTTAATTTATGCACTTGCACAAGCTCAGCCTATTTCTGAAGCATCTCGTATTGAATTGGATGATTTTCAAAAAATGTTAGGTTTGAGTGATGAAGACATTCAGATTATAGAAAAACAGCTTGATACACAGGTAAAGTCTCAATCAGCTCCGCAAGTTCAGAAAGAATATACTGATTTAGAAATCATTCAACAGTTAGAACAAGAAATTGGTAGAAAATTAGAGAAATTTACCAATTTTGAAAAAATTTCAGAAATAGGCTATGTACTCAATGAAAATAAGGATGTGGTTCAATTAAATTTGTCTCAATGTAATTTAAACTCTATTCCTAATGCTTTATTTAATCTTAAAAAATTAGAATTTTTAGTCATATCTGGCAACAAAGTTGAACAACTCCCAGACTCCTTTGTGCAACTGCTAAATTTGAGTGTATTAGGTTTAAGTAAAAACGAGCTAAAAGAGCTGCCAGCGTCGTTTGGGCAACTGCAAAACTTGAGTTATTTATATTTATCTAGTAACCAGCTAAAAGAGCTGCCAACGTCGTTTGGGCAACTGCAAAACTTGAGTGAATTAAGATTAGATAATAACCAACTAAAAGAGCTGCCAGCATCGTTTGAACAGTTGCATAAATTACAAAAAGCGTACCTAGATTCAAATAAAATCAGCCAATTACCAAAAGAAATCTTAAAATTAAATCTAGAAATAAAGTGGAAGACTAACTCTATCAAAAAAGGCATAGCAATAGGAGATAACCCCTTAACCTCCCCGCCACCTGAAATCATCAAGCAAGGACAACAAGCCATTCGTGAATACTTTGAGAAAGTAGAACAGAATTAAACGGATTGAAGGATGAGCAAGATTTTTTTATCTAAAGACGGGAAACCAAGTTACAATTTCAAATCATTCCTTTACGCTGATAACGCCTTAACATGCTCTCATTACCCAAAATACCACCACAATGAACATAAATAAGCTCTCCTTCCCAAACTTGTCTCAATTGCTGTGCAGCCATCCAACCCTTTGGATCATATAATAAATCAAACTCAATCTGGGTTTGCTGAGTTAATTGCTGCCAAAGTTGGTAAAACTGCGGATAAAGTTGCCCAAAATGATACTTTTTATCCGTTTCGATAATCTGTGGAACATGGGTGCAAGCAGGCTCTAACTGTTGCCATTGCTGTTGCAAATAATCAGCATCCCCGACACAAGGCGTAGTGACCACAGTTAAATCCGTATGCTTTTGCAAATACAAGGCGGTCGTACCCGTACCCGAAGGCAAAAACACGGCAAATTGCTGCGACCTGTTCTGACCCACAAATTGATTTAACTCCAACGCCAATTGCTTAATCCCCATTTCCGCCCACGTTTCAGCCGCCCCTTGAGGAATAAACAACGTATGCTCATCAAATGATTGTCGAGTCGATGGCCATTCCCGAGTTTCAATCAACTGCATTCCGCACTCTAAAGCCTGTTTTAAATTAGCGATGGGTTGCTGCTTCAAAGTTTTGGGTAATGGTTTCACATAATAAATAAACTGCCATTGCTTCAACTGAGCCAAAGCCGCCAGCGATAACATTGCATTAGACTGATTACCACCATAAGAAACCAGCGTTTGAATATGCGGCAATGCTTGAGTCAAATAATAATATAATTTTCGGGCTTTATTACCACTAAACAACGGGTGCAACAAATCATCACGCTTAATCCAATAACGTTGCTGATTAAATTGAATGGCTTGAATCGGCGACTCGGCAAAAGCTAACATCAGAAAAACCTAAGCCAAAGTAGCTTGTTGATAACATTGTGCAATCAACTCAACCAAATGATAAGCCAACTTAGTTTTAGCACCATGCGGCAAATCCTGCTGACCTTTATCCCAATACACCGTTAGCGCATTGTTATCACTCTCAAAACCCGCATTTTCAACCCCAACTAAATTAGCTGCAATCATATCCAAATTTTTACGCGCCATTTTATCTTTAGCATAGGTTTCCACGTCATGGGTTTCAGCGGCAAATCCTACCGTAAAGGGTTTATTTTGCAGATGACCAACGCTGGCCAAAATATCGGTGGTTTTGCTTAACTCGATACTCATGACATCTTTCGTTTTCTTGATTTTCTGTTCAGCCTGCTGTTGTGGGCGATAATCTGCAACGGCGGCCGTAGCAATAAAAATATCAGCGTGCTCAATATATTGCATCACAGCATCGTACATGTCTTGCGCATTATAGACATCCACAGTATTCACCTGAAGCGGTTTCGCCAAACAAGTTTGACCACTGATGAGCGTGACTTTTGCACCCATAAGCTGTGCCGCTTTCGCAATCGCATAGCCCATTTTTCCCGAACTCCGATTACTGATAAAACGTACAGGATCAATATCTTCCCGAGTTGGCCCTGCTGTCATCACAATGTGTGTGCCTGTAAGCAACTGTGGCGTAAACTGTTTGTGCAAATAATCAATAATATGAAATGGCTCTAACATGCGGCCAAAGCCATCTTCTCCACAAGCTTGCAAACCATTAGCAGGTCCAAAAAATTTGATATGACGTTGTTGTAAAGTCTGGCAATTGGCTTGAGTGGCAGCGGCTTTCCACATTTGTTGATTCATCGCAGGCGCAACCGCAATCGGTGCAGTGGTGGCAAGACATAGCGTTGACAACAAGTCATCAGCCATTCCATGAGTCAATTTAGCTAGAAAATCTGCACTGGCAGGCGCAATCAATACAATATCCGCCCAACGAGCCAATTCAATATGCCCCATAGCTGCTTCGGCCTCAGCATCAAGCAAATCAGTATAAACTTTATGTCCAGAGACCGCTTGCATCGTCATCGGTGTAATAAATTGGGTGGCGGCGTGACTCATCACAACCCGTACTTGGGCTTGCTGTTCAATTAAGCGTCGTACCAAATCAGCAATTTTATAAGCTGCGATACTACCCGTCATACCAATCAGAATTTTTTTGTTTTTTAAGTACATAGAATTTATGGAATCTAAACAGATATTGAATAAAACTAAAGTTTATACTGTCTGGTTCGAAATGCACAATAATTTGTATATCTTAAAAATGATTCAAACCATGGTTACGGTGTTTTTCTCTAATCTAACGATTTGACTGGGTTTAATCCATTTCAGAATAGGTTGCGGTTTTTTGAAAAAATCGATCCTGATTGATAAGCAAGCCTAAAACTCTTCCCACTCCTCATCATCTGGGTTTGCATTTAAACTGGCCATCTCAGAAGGCTTCGTTGGCAATAATGGTTTTCGAGACAGAAGCTGCTTGAGCCGTGCTTTTTTATCAGTAGAATTAACTTCTATTTTTTCCTGCTTAGTTTGTTTTTGAACTTTGAGTGTGTCAGCGTCTTGGTTATTGGATAAAGTCTGAACTTGAGCTGTATTGGTTGAGAAAAAACCAATGGGGATTTGCAATTGTTGTAATTGCTCTTTGAGAGATTCACTAGAAGCGGTGACTTGTTCAACTAGAGCGGAATTTTGTTGCGTCATTCCCTCCATTTGAGAAACTGCACGATTGACCTGATTAATACCGTCAGATTGTTCCTGTGTTGCATTGGCAATGTCTAAAATAATTTCACTCATTTTTAACACCGAAGTCATCACTGCTTCTAAAGTCAGGCCTGATTGATTGACCAGCTCTGTACCTTCACTAATATGGGTGATACTATTTTCAATTAACTCTTTGATTTCTTTTGCTGAACCCGCAGTACGTTGGGCTAAATTACGAACTTCGCTGGCTACCACACTAAAGCCTCTTCCCTGATCGCCCGCTCTAGCCGCTTCTACCGCCGCATTCAATGCCAGTAAATTAGTTTGAAAGGCAATCTCATCAATCGTACTGATGATTTGAGCCATTTTCTTACTGCTATTATTCACTTCTTGCATAAAATCAACCGCAATCTTAACCACTGTTTGCCCTTGTTGAGCTTGCGATTTTGCTTCAATAACCAATGATTTAGCTTGATTTGCATTGTCTGCATTATGTTGTAACATTGCGGCCATTTGTTCCATACTGGCAGCTGCTTGTTGTAATGATGCCGCTTGTTGTTCAGTACGTTGACTTAAACTGGTATTACCACGATTGATTTCATCCATTGTTTGTAATACAACTCGGGTTGAAGTTTGAATCAAATGCACAATATCCGCTAATTTGATGATCGTTGTATTCACATCATGCTTAAGCTGCTGTAATGAACCTGCATAATCTTGTTGAATACGTTGGGTTAAATCACCTTGAGCAACGGTTGTGAATGTACTCTGTAACTCTTCAAGTAAATTCAGATTATTATCTAAGGTTTGATTCACCATTTGTGCAAGTTGTAGGAAAAAGCCTTGCTTATCATCCAAGACAACCCGTTGTTTAAAATCACCTTGATTGGTAGCTTGACTGACTGTTTCAACTTCTTGCAATAATTGTTCTAAATGCTGAATGAACTCATGAACTGCATTAGAGACTTGGGCAATCTCATCTTGTTGCTGGATTTTGACTGTTTGTTCTAATTCACCTTTGGATAGCGCGTCAGAGACCTTGATTAAGCTAGATATTGAGCGAGTTAAATGATTTGAAAACCAAAAGATAAAAATACTGGAAATAATAACCGCTATCAAACTGATTCCAATAATCCAAAATACTAGAGTATAAGAGTTTTCCCGTAATACTTGCATAGGAATATTGGCTGCAACAATCCAAGGCTTCATTTTGTCATTGATCTTAATTGGCATTGCATAAGTCATCACTTCGGCATCTAAGGTTGTTGAATGGCGTTGAATGGAAAACGGTTTGCCAAGTAAAACATAATTAATTAGCATCCGATTTTGAGTTGTTTCAGCAATCAGTAAGCCAATATATTGCTCATTTTGGCTACTTATCACCATGCCTTGAGAAGAATACAATGTCATATAAGCATCATTATATTGCTGCATTTTTATCCGATTAATTTTTTCCTGAAGCGCATTTAAAAACAAATCAATATTAAGTAAACCTTTAAATTCATTTTGTTTATTTAAAATAGGGATAGTAATTGTAATAATGAGATGTTTAGTGTTATCTAATTCTCGATAATAAGGAGGAATAAAAACAGGGTTATTGGTTTGTTTTGTCTTTTGATACCAACCTTTTTGCGTATAACCATTATTAATAGACACGCTCAGCTCATTTTGATTATTTTTTGACCAATAAGGCATAAAACGCCCCGTACTATCTGTTGCTATTTTATCTTTAAATTCTATATCTTTACCATCAAAACTATTTTCTTCAAACAACAAACCCATACCC
>JADGDW010000280.1 GCA_016744725.1 Candidatus Albibeggiatoa sp. nov. BB20
GAGTAATAATTTGCAATTGTGGTTAAGAGCAGATACAGGTATCAGTGAAACAGATGGGCAAACAATAACGGATTGGCCTGACCAGTCTCCAAATGCTTATATAGTAAACAATGGCGGTAGCGATGGACAAACCTCGCCAATATTTAAAAATAATAGTTCAGACAATATTAATTTTAATCCAGTTATAGAATTTGATGGGGTGGCCAATGGCTTGGACTTAGCAAATAATTATATTTATTCAGCTAATGATGGCATGACGTTTTTTGCAGTGCTAAAGCCAGATGTTGAGCTAAATGAGAGTAATTTTGTTTTAGATTTTGGCAGAGTGGCATCGGATGGATATGGATTTATATACGCAAATGATGAGGCTAAAATATACACATCGGGGAATTTTGGTGGTACAAGCGGTACAGTCTCTCATACTTATAGCATAGATTCAGTACTTTATACCGGAAAAATAGATTTTGACAATGAACAACGGATTTATCTTAATGGTGCATCTGTTTATAACGAGGCCATTACGCTTTCCCAAATTACGACGGCTGAAATTATAGAAAATGCGACTCATACCTTCAATCAAAAAGGGCCTGTCACCATTGGACGACAATCAAAACCTTTGGACGGCAATGATCGCTTATTTGGTGGAAAAATCGCCGAAATTATTTTATATGATGTTGATTTATCCGATGCTGACCGCAACAAAGTTCAATCTTATCTTGCAATTAAATATGGTCTCACTTTAGACAGCAGTATTGATTATGTAGATTCTAATGGTCTTTATATTTATCCCTCTACGCTTACCCACTCCACTCATATTAATGATATTGCTGCCATTGGTGGTGAATCGATTAGCGGCTTTTCTCAAGTAAAATCTCGTAGTGTCAATGATGATTCGGTTGTCACAATTGAAGGAGCAAGTATTGGTGATGGGAATTATTTAGCGTGGGGCAATGATGACGGCGCGTTAACATTTACTGCGACAGATATGCCGTATAACAAACGCTTAGAGCGTGATTGGAAAACCGCTGAAATGGGTGCGATTGGTTTTGTCACAGTCAGTTTTGATTTAACGCAACTCAGTGGGGCAGATTTATCTGATGCGACAAAATACCGATTATTAATTGATGATGATGGGGATTTTTCAGATGCGATTGAAACCAGTGGTGGCACAATCAGTAGCAATACGATTTCATTTAGTAATGTGAGTTTAGCCAGTACAGTTTATTTTAGTTTAGCGTTTGATGCACCAGAACAAACAACCTATGATTTTAATAGTTTAACTGTTGGTGATGTCAATGGGCAGGATGGCTGGGTTGAAATCGATTGGGGCGGTTCTCCTGATGGTGATATGACTATTGCTGCCGAAGGATTTGATAGCTCTAATAGTTTAAAACAAATAAAAGCAGGTACTAATACACAAAGTATTGTCTCCCATCCAAATGCGGGTAATCTCACATTTTATCCATTTACTGAAAATAAAATATATGCCTATGAATTTGACTTAAAAGGAAGTTATTGGGGAGAGCGTTATGGATTTGCTTATGATTCAAATGGAAATGGGCAAGTTGGTTCAACAGAAACAAACGAGTATGGGCTATCTTTACGCTCAAGTGGTAATAACGGGGGAATCATATTATATGCGCCCGATGGAAATAATGTGGTTTCAACTACAACAGGTATTCATTCCAATTGGAATCGTTTTAGAATTACAGTGGATTTAGCTGCGAACAGTGGTCAAGGTTCGACCTGTGTTACGTATAAGGGTTTGACTAATAGTGATACGGATTGGCAGCCAATGGGAAGTTTGCAATCCATTAATGTAGGTTTGGATGCTAGCCGTACTGCGAATGATTCAACTAATCCTGAAAATTGGGATTCTGTCTTTTTTAAATCAAGTAGTGGTGCAACTTGGTTAGATAATTTAGCTTTTGATGAAGCATTTACTTTTACTGATGCAGATATTTCATTGTCTAGCAGTAATATTTCTGAAAGCGTTGACATTGGTACAGTGGTTGGCGACATCATACCTTCAGATAGCAGTGCTTATACTTATTCTTTGGTTGCTGGTACAGGTGACACGGACAATGCTTTATTCACTTTAGATGGCAGCGAATTAAAAACCAATGCTGTCTTTGATTATGAAAACCAAACCAGTCGCAGTATTCGAGTTCAAGTTAAACGTATTGATGGTGGCGATTGCGTTGTTGCTGAAAAAAATCTTACGATTACGATAGACAATATTAATGAAACATCTATTGCAGGTTTAGGCACAGCGTTGAATTTTGATGGTGTTGATGATTATGTAGATTTAGGCACGTTGAGTGGTGAAATATTAGGCAGTGATGCCAGAACATTTGAGGCATGGATTAAAACCAGTATGACAAGCACGGCTACGATACTGAGATATGGTGCTGAGGCTTCGATGGGGCGTATTACATGGCGTGCTGGAGGTGGTGGTTTTAACATTGAAATGTATGGCAGACAAACAACGTGGTCTGCACCTGCTTTGGGTGATGGAAATTGGCATCATGTCGCTTGGTCTTACAGTGCAGGGGAT
>JADGDW010000150.1 GCA_016744725.1 Candidatus Albibeggiatoa sp. nov. BB20
TTTCAATAGAGACTTATAACAAAAATACTTTATGGGTAATATAAATATTTTATAATAGCTAAAGCTGAATCATCTATCGAGAGATCGCTTTAGTTTAACTACTGCATTTAAAAAAGCTCAATAATGGACAAGCCAAATAATTGGATGCTAAATACTCTATCACTATTGTATTGGCAACAAACCTTATAATCATACAAAAAACATGCACTCTTTATTACTACGCCAATTACGCAAAGCTGGATTAAATTATGAATCGCTTCCTCAAGATATGGGTGATTGGCAGGCCTTTTTGCAGCGCATTGACTTGTCCTATGAAAATGCAGAACGCAATCGAAAGCTATATGAAACAGGGCAAGCGAAACCTGTTTCGCCTAATCAAAATAATACCAATAATTCAAATATATTCAATCAGTCAAGTTTGGGATTACAGACCATCATGGATGCTATGCCCGATGGTTTGTGTGCATTTAACGTAGAAAAAAACTTAGTCTTTGCCAACCCCGTTGCGCGGTTTATTTTAAATTTAGATGAACAGCCTTTACACATGCAGGATGTTTTAAAGTATTTCAATTTGCATCACAATAATGATGTGAATCGGCCCATGACAACGGAAGAATTGATAAATAATTTAGAAGCGGGACAAGGTTTTCATGATAGTCATGCTTTGATAAAACGTGGCAGCCGAGAATTTCCTGTTGCTTGTGAACTCAATCCAATAACTAAAGATAATAAAACCGTTGGCTTTGTTATGATTTTCATTGACATCAGTGAAATTCGCAAAGCAGAGAAAGAATTGATTACAGCCAAAGAGGCAGCTGAACGAGCAAGTAAAGCTAAGTCACAATTTTTATCCAGTATGAGTCATGAATTGCGTACCCCAATGAATGCTATTTTAGGCTACGGCGAATTGCTCAAAGAGGATTTAAAACAGCCTGTTGACGAATTTGATGAAGATTATGTGGAAGATATGCAGCAATATGTGGGGAATATTTTACAAGCAGGCTGGCATTTATTGGAATTGATTAACAAAGTACTCGATTTAAGCCGAATTGAAGCAGGCAAATTAGAAGTTAATATTGAAAAAGTAGAACTGGTTGATTTAATTAAAGAATGTTTAAGTATTGCCCAACCTTTAGCAGAAAAACGTGCCATTAATATCGACAATACCACCTCATCATTACCGCCGCAATATGCCTTAGTTGATCGTGCCCGTCTAAAACAAGTGATTATCAATTTACTGTCTAATGCAGTGAAATATAATAAAGAAAGTGGCACAATTACGATTGAGATTAAAGAAAAAAATTCGGAATTTTTATGCTTTGCAGTGACAGACACAGGTATTGGTCTTAGTTCAGAACAACAAACACAAATCTTTGAACCCTTTACCCGCATGAGTGGAGTTAATCTGATTGAAGGAACGGGTATTGGTTTAACGATTACCAAACGCTTGCTAGAAATTATGGATGCAAAAATTTGGGTAGAAAGTATAGAAGGCCAATACACCACCTTTTTTGTAGATTTGCCCACGGGGGTTGTAACACCAGAAACGCAAGGTATTGATAAAAATAAAAATATTTTATTATATATCGAAGATAGCCGCACCAATGTGAGCTTAGTGTCACAAATCTTAAAATCCCGTCCTGATATTGCTTTGATTTCGGCTCATACAGGCGAGATGGGTTTAGAAATGGCACAACTGCATCATCCCAATATTATCTTATTAGATATTAACTTACCGGGGATGGATGGTTTTGAAGTTAGCCAACAGTTAAAAGCCTCTGACATAACAAAAAATATTCCTATTATTGCATTAACCGCGATGGATGATGCAAAAGCAACTGAACGTGGTAAAGCTGCAGGTTTTTTAACTTACATTGTTAAACCACTGGACATTAAAAAATTCTTAAAAGCGATTGATATGGCTCTGACAACAGAGCAAAATTAGCCACTATTTATTGGAAAAACAAAGTGGATAAACGTAGCGAGCTAACTTAATATAAAAATCTTGCTCATTCTCAGGTTTTTCCAATTCGTGTTTAAACCAGGTGCTGAGTAATACATTATCCGATTTTGCATTCAAATAACATGTACCACGATGGATGAACGTATAATATAAGGCTTTAGAAAAATTAAAATATTCTTTTGTATATTCCTGACCATTATAGTTAGCCAGTAATCCAGCTATATCTTTGTAATGTTGGATTTTTCCATTGCGAGAGAGGATTTTCTGCCTAAATTCATACGGCTCATTTTTATTGTTATAATGTCGAAAACACTCGTAAGTTGTATTTTTATCCTCAACAACCCGCTTTTCTAATAAATCTTTTACATTTTGATACGAATAGTATAATTGTCTTTGTAACTGGTCTGGATTAATCACAGCCACAGGCTCGCCAAGTAATTCAAGCAATTGATTTTCTAGGTCAATATTGACTTTGTTACCATACATAGCCCGCATATTAATGATAAACAAAAAAGCCAGTAATTTTTCGTCTATTTTATCTAATTTATCACCAATATGGCTTAACCAATTGCGTAAGGTTTTCATCACCGTAAAATAGCTTGACAAGGCTGGATCAGCTACATTTCTTTCATGTGTCACAGCATCCCATTGATGTGCCAGAGTACGTAACACGATTTTGTACAATTGACGTTTGTTTTTACTACTGGGAATTTCATGTTCACGCAAGGGCAATAAATTCTGTAATATTTCTAAATAAATCCGCATATCACTATAAGATAATTGACGATTTTCATCTAAAAATAATTCAAATTGTAAAGTTTCACCTTTTTTGGTTATTGTGCGTAAATATTGGCAATATTCAACAATATTCCGTCGTATTGATAAATAGCGATTATTTTGGGCAGCCTGCACCCAATCTTGTAAAAACACACTATCTGCTTTGGTGGCAATCCGGTGCTCATTGGTATCGAGGCAAGGTTGATTAGGTAAGCTGATTTTAGCATTATCAAAGGCTTCTAAAATAGCATTCAAATAATCTGCATGATTGGAACAGAATAAAATCCGTTGCTTAGGAAAACCCAGCTCAATCACCAATTCAATATAAAGTTGATAGCCTGCTACTTTACGTAAAGCTTGCTCATCATTTTGATAACGGGCTAGAATTTCAGGCAAATAATTATTGTCATCTTCATATTGTGCAATGGGTAAATCAATATCTAAAATAATAAAATCAATTTTAAATAATTTATCATTATCACGAATAAATTCAAGTGCATCAAGAAAATGGGTTTCAAGAAAAATCCCATAAGGTTGCAAAAACTGCTTTAATTCGCCATGTCCGTCTGGAATATCATTTTTAGGCAAAAAATCAGAAAATAGACATTCAGTATAACTTTTAAAATTATCACCTTCAAAATCCTCTACCCATAAGAAATGCACCATGATTTATTCCTTATTAATCAATAATGTTGTAGGTATTGTGAGTATAGCCAGATAAGTATTTCCTTGATAACTGGTTTGAAAATCACCGCCCATTTTTCTAGCGATGCTCAATAAACTATCTTGGCCTTTTTTACTGCCTTTATCTAATTTTTGCTCAAATTCAGATGTAGGATTGATGGCTTTTAATGTACACACATTTTCATCATAAGACCAGTCTAAGCTTGCCGTAATTGATTCTGTTGCATGATAATATTTCAGCATATTGAGCAGCATTTCACTCAGTAATGTGACTAAAACTTCTTCTGTAATTGAAAATGGCTTAAATTGAATTTTTTCTGAATCAAAGCCTTGAATTTGAATTGGAAAAAAATGTACATCTGCCCATTGTTGAATTTTTTTAAATTGCGGTAATGTGCTTAATTGAAAGAACTCTGCAGCCCACTTTGCTTGTAATTGATTGCTAATCTGTAAATAGTCATTATCCCATTGACGTAATTTTATCGATTGGGGAACTAATTGATTTTGCTTGGCATAATTGAGGTAATGTTGTTTGATTTTAATCCGATTTCCAGAAGATAACAATGGTGCAATTGCATCGATAAAACTGCGTTCTAAAACATGAGTTAAACGTCCAGTACCTTGCTTATCCTGTAATAGTTTTTTTTGTAACTTTTGGCTATTACTGGAAATAAAGCTATAAATATTTAAAAAGCGTTGCATTGATTCAACATCACGCAATATTTGCTGAGGTTCATTTTTATTTTTAGCATTATGTTCAATATGTTGCAGCGGTGCTCGTAATTTATGTGCAAATAAGGCCATCATATTTTCTAAATGAATTTTAGCTTGTTTATATAAATCAGCTAGAAACCGAATGGCTTGAGTATCACCACTATTGGCTTTTTTCTCCAAAATATCAATGTATTGAGGCTGTTGTTCTGCATACTGAATTAATTGTTGCTGGGCTTTATAATGATAATTTTCACTGTCTTTTTGATTAATTGATTTTAATAGCCAATTAACTGACTCTTCATGCTTATTTTTTAGATTATATTCTTGACCTAAACTATATTGTGCTTGAGCATCATTTCTCCATGCCGCTTTATGTAACCAATGAGAGGCTAAATCTATATTTTTCTCTCTCTCATGACCTTCATTATAAATTGTATACATAAAAAATTGTGCTTTTGCATATCCTTTGTTTGCAGTATCTTCTAAAATATGGATGGCGAGATCACGCTCATTCTGTGACCAAAGTTGACAAGCATAATGAAATTGCTGTTGTACGGTTTCTGACGGTATCGTTATCTGTTCAAAAAGTGCCAAGATTATTTCGCGATTATTATCAATGTATTGCCCACATAAATAGGTATGATATAAATAAGCTTCAGCTTGTGTTACACCATGTTGAACCGCTCTTATCCAGTAATGTGTTGCAATATAATAATACTGAAAGGCCTTGTCATACACTTGTGCCGCTTCATATTGTTGAGCATATAAGTGCAGACAATAGCCAAATTCAAACCAACACTCATCCTTACCTTGTTGTGCTTTATGTTTGATATTTTTTAATTCTGTAGATAAAATTTCTATTTTTTCATTCTGCATTTCGAATCTCTATATAATTTATTTATTATATCGCACATTTTTATTGATGTTATATTGAATTTTATATGTATCTAATCTATAGTGTCAAATAGGGAGCATAAAATAGTTTGTCATTATGGCTTATGTTATACTTAATCTTAGGTATTGGCTGTCAAATGGTGAGAACAATAATGACAAGTTTTGTGAAGTTATTTAATGACCACATTGAGCACTTGGGAGTTACAAATCAGAAGTTAGCCGAGGTCATGGATGTGCATCATACAACCATAGCCCGTTGGCGCAAAGAGGTAGGCGAAGGCCAAAAGCAAAACAAGCCAGAAGAAGAGAAGCCAATTCAATGTTTTGCACAGCATTATCGATTAAATACACAAGAATTAGATGAATTGCTAGCTTCAGCCGATTTTAAGATTAATGACAAACCAACCAATCAACAAATCATTAATCCTTTTATTACTGGCCAACCTGTACGTTATGGTAATTTTTTTGGCCGTCAAGCAATACTCGAAAGTTTATTTAGCTTATGGCGTGGTTTTCCAAATACCCCGATGCAAAATGCAGCTATTATTGGGGATAAACGTAGCGGAAAAACCTCTTTGCTCATGTATTTACGTGATATTGTCAACTCAGGTGCTGCCAGCGGAAAATTACGTGATGGACAGCATACAGATTGGTTACCATCAGATAAAGGCTATAACTTTATTTTTGTTGATTTTCAAGATGCAAGACTCTGTAATAAAAAAAGATTATTGAGTTACATTTTGCAAAATATGCGACTAGATGCAGAACCACAAATATTGTCATTAGAAAATAGCAACGATGTATTGGCTGACTTTACAGATATTGTTGAAAAATATTTAAAAAAACCCACAATTATTCTACTAGATGAGTTTAATGCGATTGTGAGTCGTTGTCCTGATGAACTTGATAATAACTTTTGGGAATCCTTGCGTTCTTTGTCAAATAATATACTTGATCCCCAGTATTTAGGTTTTGTGTTGGCTGCAAACAAAAGCCCACATATTATTGCACAAGAGCTTAATAAGTCGGCTGAATTTGGTGTTTCACCGTTTTTTAATATTTTTGGTAAATCCATCTCTTTGGGTAATTTGGAACGAAATGAGGCGGAAGAGCTTATTGCTATCTCTCCTTATCATTTTTCAAGTTCAGATATTAATTTTATTTGTGAGATTACAGATTGTCAGTCATTTTATGTACAAAAAGCCTGTCAAACCCGTTTAGATGCCTTGATGTTTAATACTGGTGATTGGCGTAAAACGATCGAATTGTTTATGCAGCAACACAGCTAATTTATTTTAAGGACTGGTAGTCCTACACGTTTAGTAATATGATTTTATTATTTTGTTTACCCTCAACACAATATTTGGGGCAATCAACGTGGAATAGGCTATGAATTTGAATGAATTGAATTGGCTACTCGGTTTTTTAAGCTCGGTCATTGGCGTTTTGGGCTTTTTGGCCGTCTCATATAGAAGAACAATTCGTTGGATTTTACAGCTATTGCCACATTGGCTGAGCCAGTTTTTTCTAAAACAATCTTTGGATAACCCATTTATTGCAGGTAACTTTGTGTATTGTCAACGTTTTATTGGACGCAAAGCCGTTTTACGTCGCATTGTTGGCCAGATTAAAACTGTACAAAATGTGGCGATTTGGGGTGAGTCTTATATTGGTAAAACCTCGTTATTAAAAACAATTGAGCGTTTAGCAACAGAAGATTGCCAAGATTATATTCAGAGAGCCTATAAAATTGAGCTACCAGATTTAGATAATTATCATTTTATTTATGTCAATTTCAGGGATATTCGCTTTAGAAGTCAGGCTCGATTTTTACAACATATTATCAATCAGTTAGAACTTAATGAAGAAGGTATTCCTTCATTGCCAGAAGATGAAACTGACGCTTTAGCCCTGTTTTGCGATATTTTGACTGATAATCTTAAAAAATCAACTATTGTATTATTAGATAATATTGAGGCTGCATTAGAACATGATTTTTCGGCTACCGATTTTTGGGATGCGTTACGTAGTCTTTCGACCTCAATGCTTGAAACACATTGTTTAGGGTTTATTTTAACTTCAGCCCAGAATCCACAGCATTTTGAGTTTGAAGGTAATTCTTCTAAGTTTTTTAATATTTTTGGTGATGTAATCCATTTAGATGTGTTTACTGAAAATGAAGCTAAGCAGCTTATGGCATTGTCACCTAAGAAGTTTAAGGATGCAGACAGTAAGTTTATTCTCGAGCACAGTCAAAATAAACCTTTATTTTTACAAATACTCTGCTATGAACTGTATGAATCAATGTGCGAAGGAGAAACCTGTCAGACTTGGCAAGACAGGGCACTGCAAAAAATAACTGAAATATCCAGCCAAGATGTATAAGTTATTGAGGATACGCTAATGAGAAAAAATAGGTTTTTAGCAGCAGAATTGTCAAATAACCTCTTTATAGCCGCTTTTCAACTTATTAGTTGGGCATTATTTAAGCCCTCTGCTTGGCGTAATTGTGTTAATCAATTTTGCCCTCAACATCAGGTTCAACCCCTTTCTTACGATTTTTGCTTAACGCATGTTGATTCTGAAACTTGGCGAAAATGGCCTTTCATCCGATTATTATTAACTTACTCTGTTTTCCCCTTTTTAGTCGCTATTACTCTATTTTTTATAGCCCAAATTTCAAATACTGGGAATTTTTACCAATTTGACATTGAAAATGTTATTTTTGCCACTATAGGAAGTTTTATCTTTGGTATTAGTTCGGCGATGGTTGTGAGTTTGCTCAATAGTTTTATTTCTGGTTTAGTTGCGAGTTTGTTGCTGACGATAGTTGGTGCATTTTTACTTGCTCAAGGTAGCTTATCTATTTGGCATGTTATTAGTCTATGTTTTTCGCTGGGCATCATTGGGAATGTTTTTATTCAAACAGCAAATACACAAAGAATTAAGTTTAAAATTAGCAGTATCGGTTTGATTATTTGGGGTTTTGTTGTAGGGCTAAGTGGCGTTGGCTTAATTTTACTCATACCCATTTTTATCACTGAAAGTGTGGCTGTTAGTATTGGGATCACAATGATATTTAGTTTGATGGCTATTATTGTGACCATCAAGTTAACTCAGCAACAGCTTAATCCAATTGTTTTAAGATTTTATATTACCATAGTCGTAGCAGAGACTTTTTTTAGTATTGCAATGTTTTATTATGAAACATCAGGCTGGCCAATTGGTTTAGCGCGTGGCTTTAGTTATGCAATTTTATTAGGAGCGGCCATTGCTTTACCTCATTTAGCGATTAGAGCTATCTTTAAAACAACAACAGAACAAGCTAATGTCGCAGTTACCGTAGCAAGTGCCCTTGTTGCAACTGTTTTATGGACAGCATTAGCGATTGCTTTGATAGAGGAGGGGAACGAAAGCCATTTATCAATTGATGCAATAACCCCCTTTTTAGCAGCAGGCTTAGCATCCGTCATTGCAGGCTTAAGTTTTTCAATATGGCAAGGCGCGTTTATTTTCAGCCCCATTGCGTTACTTTTGAATCCTGTTTTATATTTTCGGGATAAAAGCAGTGAAAATCCTCAATTATTGCGTTGGAATACCGCATTTCTCACTGATTATGCTCATTGGTCGATTAACTTAAAAGAGCACTTACTTCTTATTTTAGATAAAAAACCAGAACAAGCTAAAAAAGCCTTGGAAAGACTTGAGCAATCAGGATGTTATCATCACTTAATAGATAAATGTTTATTGGAAAAATCAACTTCGTCTATCATAGAAATGAGAAGATTGCACCGTGAAAAAGTACAAGGGACAAAGGATTTAAATGTTTTTATTAATTTAAGTAAATCCTTAGATCGAGCCGAAAAACTCAGCGACATTAATGAGAAGATATTACACACTACTGAACAAAGTGATGAAGTCGAAAAATTAATCAAAGCGATTGAAAATAGTAATGAAAGTTATTTATTGCCTTATGCAGAGCAGTGGTATAAAAATTTAGATAAATATAGGATGGATTTACATGATTTGATGGATGAAGATAAATTCATTGAATCGCCTTATATTGTTGGGCAACCTTTGCAAGCAGGCTCTGGTTTATTTAAAGGGCGTAAAACGATTGTCAACGAATTAAAAAACTCCTTGTTTACACATGATATTTCGGTTTTTTTACATGGTCAATATCGCATTGGTAAAACCTCTTTATTATTGAATCTGATTGGTTTACTACGCGATCCAAAAGGTTATGTGATTTTGTTTGTTGATTTGCAAGGGGCAATTTCACTTGGTCAAAATACAGCAGGCTTTTTCCAACGTATTACTAAAGATATACAGCGTGGTGCAAAACGTTTTTATGATTTGGAGTTACCTAGTTTAACTAGGCAACAATTAGAAATAGATACATTATCGATTTTTGATGATTGGCTTGACCAAGTACAAGAAATCATTGGTAATAAAACCCTATTATTGACTTTAGATGAGTTTGCGAAGCTTGATGATGTATTATGTGCTCAACAATCAGATTTTAGTGAAAATATTTTAGATGCGTTTAGTAACTGGATTCAACACCGTCCTCAGTTTCAAATGATTATTACTTCTCAAAGTAAGCGTGAATTTCAACGTTGGCCACAATTAGCAAACCGTATGGAATTTAGACATTTAGCTTATTTAGACCAAGATGAAGCGGTGCAACTTGTTGAGCATCCAGTACAGAATTTTGAATTACATTATCAAACTCAAGCAACACAGCGGGTTTTAGAACTGACTCAAGGCCATCCTGCATTAATCCAAGCCATGTGTCGTGAAATTGTTGCAATTAAAAATGCACAAGATTTAAAAAGTCGCTTTTCTGTGACCGTGGATGATGTTGAGCAAAGCATTCCAAAAGTAATTGAAGCAGGACAGATGATTTTTGCCATTTTTGACCAGAAAGCGGAAGAAGATGGTAGACAATTTTTACGTCATCTTGCCAAGCAAAAAACACTCAGTAATGTTGATGATTTTATTAGTATTGATGATGGGGAAGATGTGATAACACGTTTGGAACGCTTAGAATTAATCGAGAAAGTAGACGATGAATATCGGTTTAAAATTGATTTATTTTTGCGCTGGTATTTAACAGACTGATTTTTAAAGTGACATCATAAAATCCCTACTCGATATGAAATTAGGGGTGCTAATGATGAGTCAGTTGTAGATAAGCAATTCGAGCAACATACCCCCTTTTAGGGGGCACATTTAAAGCCTTCAGCTTTGGGAGGTCATTTAATTTTAAAGCTGTTCCCAATACTCGCTGGGCATTTCAATACTCATTTTCAATGCACCGACACTGCCGCAGTATTCTGCATCTTGCACACAAATAGCATTACCTCCGCCATAAGTATCCAAACTATTTTCAATCGCAATGTCAATCCCACGTAAACGTGAACCACCACCAGCAATCACCACATTGTTACGTAAACGCTCTTGAAAATCAGGGTCAAATGTACCGACAAGCTCCTGAATAGCAAGACTAATTGGATCAGTTAACTTCAGGCAACATTCACGCATAATGGCGGTAATATCATATTCGGCCGGAATGCCTTTTTTAGTCAATGTGACTTTGATTGGATCGGAGGTTTTAGACACATAACCATATTTTTCTTTGATGCGTCTTACAATTTGTGGTGTTAATTGTACATCAGGATATTTTTGCAAAATGGCTTGGCTAATTTGCTGGTCTAAATAATTCCCTGCAATTTTTAATGTGGCTTGGTCATCATCCTCAGGAATTGAACCATGCATTCGACACAAATCAGTAGTGCCCGCACCAATATCCACAATTAAACATTCATCAAAACGGTCAATCGCATACGCGACACTAAAGGCTTCGCTGACAATCAAAATTTTGTTAATAAA
>JADGDW010000151.1 GCA_016744725.1 Candidatus Albibeggiatoa sp. nov. BB20
AATGACAACAGGGCTTGGTCGCCCTGTATCCCGGCTTTCAGCCGCCAAGCCTCTAACCCACCCGTCTTTAGCGGGTGGTTGTTTAGTTTGATTTTGGATCAGTTTGAGGAGTTTTTTAATTATCAGAAGTATCACCAGCATGATTTTAAGCAGTTTGTAACCGAGATTGCTGAGGCGATTCATGATAATGCGACGGATACCGCGTTTGTGATTGCGATGCGGGAAGATTTCGCGTTGGAGTTGAATGCGTTTAAGGAGGCGATGCCGACGTTTTTGATTGATAATTTTTATCGCTTGGAGCGTTTGAGTTTGACCAATGCACGAATGGCGATTGAGCAGCCTTTGCACAAGCAGGGTTTTCGCTATGAAATGGGTTTGTTGGATGTTTTGGTGCATGATTTGAGTGAACGGGAGAAGATCGAGCGGCAGGGTTCGCAGTCGCAAGAATGGGTGATGGTGGAGTTGGTAGAGCCACCGCATTTACAGATTGTGTGCCAGCAGTTGTGGGAGTTGGATAGGCATCGGGCGGATAAGGAAATTAAGCGGGCAACATACGAGGATAAGGGAAAAGCACAGGGTTTATTGGAGAATTATTTTAGGGATAAGATTGCGGATTTTTCGTATCAAAATAAGTTGATTGCATCGAATTCGTTTAATTATTTGGTGAATAAGCACGGCACTAAGATGGCGTATCCGTTACCTGATTTGGCCAAGCAGATTAATACGCCTAAGGATGAGTTGCAAACCGTATTGGATCAGTTCGAGCTTGCACGGGTTTTACGACGGCAGAAGCGTAAGGAAACCCTATGGTATGAGTTGTATCATGATATGTTTTCACGCAGTATTTATGATTGGAATGAGCGGTTTAAGTTTCGGCATCGGATGTATAAGGTTAGTTTATGGGGTGCAGGATTTGTTGTTGCTGGAATATTTGCTTTTGGAGCTTATGATTTTTGGGATAACAGCAGTCATTATCATGTGAGAGTGAATTTTGCTGAGGGTGTGAATGCGCCTGTGCAGGTGTGGCAGGGTCGGCATGATGGGTTTGATATTTGGGGACAGCATACATTTTTGCATGAGTTGTCGTATTCGCGTGCGGATATTGAACCCGATAAATTGTTTGATGTGCAAGGGGTTTGGAATATTGAGCATGTACATCAGGAGATGATTGAGGAATTGCCGTTAGTGGAACGGGTGCAGGCTTATTATGAGGCGGGTTATTTGGATAAGGCGGTGCATGATGTGGCGAATTGTGCGATTGGTGAAATAAATATGCAACTTTCGCAATCAATTATTGGGGATATGCGTTTTTTTCAGACTCAAGACAGTTTTGATTTATTGATTAATCGTTTACAAACACAACAAGGCTCTGAGTTAACTAATAGTATTGATGAAGTTGTTAAATCAATGCGAGTACCGTTATTTATAGTCAAAGAATTATTAAAAAATACAGATGATAATATTCGTTTATTGGCAGTAGACTATTTAGTAAGATTAGGCACAAAGCAAGCTGAGACAATATTAATTGAGTTGTTAGATGATGAAAGTTTGGATATTCAACAAATTGCAATTGAAAAAGCAGGATTATTGAGAGTACAAGCAGCCATACTGAAATTAATTATTTTTTTAGATAATAAAGCCTTACAAATCCATGCAATGACAGCACTAGGCAAAATGGGCGATAAAACCCTGATTCCAAAATTACACCAATTTCTACAATCTAAAAATGAAGTACTCAAAAAACAAACTATCTGGTCATTGTTTGAATTAAAAGATAAAACCGTGATTCCGTATACGACTATTTTGCTCAACGATTCTGTTTCTGATGTTCGCAGCAGCGCAGTTGACGCGATTAAATCTTTAGGCGACCAAAACGCTTTATCTCTTATCACCCCGTTGCTCAACGATTCTGTTTCTGATGTTCGCAGCAGCGCAGTTGACGCGATTAAATCTTTAGGCGACCAAAACGCTTTATCTCTTATCACCCCTTTATTTAATGAGTATGCTCATCGTGTTTTTTATAGCGATTTAGGTCAAAATGAACAATTTCAACAAACTATAACTAAGGCATTTTATAGCCTTTTACTTCCAGCAAAAACAGCAATATTTTATGAAAAAACACAGCTTTATTTTAAAATTCAAAATATGCTGCAAAAAAGTAAAGGTGATACTATTGAACTCTCTGAAAAAATACAGAAAGCAGGCTTTATAAACTTAAGCCGTAAATTGGACTTGTTATCCACGTTCTTAGTTAAATCTGTGAACAATAATCAAATTCAGAGGGCAATTGCAGAAAACTTAGTTAAATTACTGCAAAAATCAGATAATAAAACCGCATTCTATTCAACCTTTAAACAACTTATTTTAAATGAAGAATTAGATTTTTGGTCAAGACTTAAATTATTTAATAACTTGTCTGAAATCAACAATCAAGAAGTCTCTGACTTTATTTTTGAAATACTGGAAAATCCTGATTTTGATAATGACATGCAATCGTTTAAATTTGCCAGCTACAATGCCCTTGCGCCAAAACGTAATAATCGTGCCAAAACATATCTAATCCAAGAACTTGATAACCTATCCAAACAAAAACAGCAATGGCGTAAAACCCTCAAAAAACCTGAAACAGCACAAAACAAATGCGGACAACAACAAACCAACCAAGCATGGAAAGATGCCCACTGGGAAAGCCGTATCGCCTACAGCCTCGCACAAAATGACCCGCAATACGCACTAAAACACCTGCTCAAGCATCCACTGACAAACGTGCGTCAAGGTGCATGGCAAGGACTCGCCTTCATGATGGAAGATACAAAAGAGGTTCTCTCAGGCGGCGAACTGTTTAAAAAAATCTATCACCTCCATCACAAAACCAATCAAGCCTACATCCGCCACGCAACTTATCGCGCCATAGACTTAAGCCTCACCAGCCTTGAAGCCGTCGGCACACAACAAGATTTAGGCAAACTTGAAAAACTGTTTAAAAAACACAAAAAACTGGAAACTCAGCCAAAACAACAAACGCCACAATACAAAGCCATCCTACAACGTATCGAATGGTCAAAAGCCATGCTCGACCACCGCTTAAACCAACTCAATATTGACGAACTACGCAAACGGTTCAAAGATGAATTAGCGGAAGCTGAAGAGTAAGATATAATTTCTATATGCTAAAAAGGAAAAGACAATGACAAACCTACAACCACCCTTGACCAATTTACAATTAGAACTGCTTAAACTATATTCATTAGGTATTTCTGAAAAACAACTCTATGATATTAAATCACTTATCGGTAATTATTTTGCTGAGCAAGCAACTCAAGCAATGGATGAGTTTTGGGATGAAAATAAACTAACAGGACAAGACATGGAAGACTGGGCAAATGGACATGACCGAATTAAAAATAGTGCTTGATACTAACGTTTTCTTAGTTATTTTAGGTAAACAATCGTCCTATCGCTGGATTTTTGAAAAAATTATTTCGGGTGAATTCACTCTATGTATCTCAACACCCATTATGCTTGAATATGTAGAAGTGATAGCCAGAAAAACAAATTCACAAGTTGCAGAATCAATCAAAGACTTTCTAAATACACACCCCCACGTAAAACATATCGATACATATTACCAATTTCAGCTTATTACTGAGGATGAAGACGACAATAAATTTGTAGATTGCGCAATTGCATCTAATGCGCTTTGTTTAGTATCAAATGACAAACATTTTAAAATCTTAAAGCAAATTCCTTTTCCTAAAGTTAACTTACTATCGCTAAGTGAATTTCAAGAACTATTTAGTTAAATGAGAAAAACTATGACAAAACACCCATTTTATTTTGAATTTTCTGATGACATACAACAAATATTACAAGACAATGCAATCGAATTAGACGACATCGTGCAACAAGAACAAATGGATGCAGAAGTAGAAAACGGCATATTACCCTTTTCACAACAAGGCTCACGTTCAAAAGGAATTGTACCAATTATTCTTGCAACAGGCGCAGCCGCAACAGGTGTCATTTTTAGTGTTTCACGCTTAATTCGCACTTTGCACGAAAAACCTGTTCATGTTTCATTTTATGAACCCGTAGAAATCCAAGATGCTGATGGCAATGTCATGACTGACGCACAAGGCAAACCTTATATGAAATTAGAAAAACGATTTGAAATATTAGAACCCGATAGTGCAAAATACGACAAAAGCTTAGAATTAAACTTGGGGCTTGATAAAGGCATTGTGGTTAAATTCAGCTCGACAAAGAACGATGAATAAAGCATTCTTAATTGGTATTAATAGCCTAGGACTACAATATGCTGCACAAGATGTCGACTTGATGTCTCGTGTCCTGCGTCAACATAACTATGAAGTTACTATTGCAGATAGCGAAAAATCGCAAATATTAGCGCAATTAGATGATTTCATCGATGCCGCAAAAAATACCGATACACTGATGATTTATTTTTCAGGACACGGATATTTAGTCAAAGGAAAACTGCACTTAGTTTTAGGGGAGAGTGTACAAAAGCGTGCACATTTATTAGATATTGCCGAAATCACCAACAGCTTAGATTATTGCAAAGTAAAAAATAAATTGATTATTTTAGATTGCTGTCATGCAGGGCTTAAAGCTGAAGAATGGTCTTTTGATATTTCAGATAGTTACCGAATTTTAACCGCCAGCGAACGCCTAGAAAAAGCCAAAGAAATTGATGAATTAAAAGCCAGTTTTCTAACATATCAAATCCATGATGCACTGTCTAATCATGAAACCGATATTGCAACAACAGAACAATTAGGTATTAGCGAATTATACCAATGGCTGAAAAAACAAACCCATCAATACAATGCACAACATCAAGAAACAATCCCAATCCCCAATTTATTAGGCAATGAAAAAAACAATTTCCCGTTGCTCACATTAGAAATTTCTCCGCAACAAAATAACAATGAGCGACTCAAAAAAATAAAACAAGGGCTGGTTGGAAATCTAACAAAATTAAGTAGTGATCTATTTAATGAACTTATCCGCTATTTGCGAGATTTAGAGACAACACAAGCATTACCGATTGAAGACGACACATTTTTAATGTTACTAGAAAGCTTTATCAAAAATGAGATTCCTGCTGAAACAATAACAGAATATTGGCAAAACGATATGAAAGCCAATCAGACTAAAACCGTAAGCCAATTAAATTACAATAGCTTAAGCGAACAACTTAACAAAGGTCATACAGCCGTTTTTATTGCATCCAATGCACAAGAAGCCTTAATTGCAAAACTTACAGATTCTAACGAATTTCAAGGAGATTTCCCTAAAGCTTGTCAATTTGTTGAATATCAAGGTCGTGCAACTTTAGAAGATAAAATTCAAAACGAGCTGTTCAGTTTAAAACATAGTCCTACCTATTTACAGCTTTGTGACTTGTTGGCCAAAGTTCAGAAAAATATAGTCATTCTCTCAACTTGCCAAGATAATCAATTAGAAAAAACCTTTGAACAACAAGACAAACCGTATATTGTCATTACGCCTCATATTGATACGGTTGGAAAATTTCTACTCACGGCTTATGATTCATTAGATATAGAAATACAGATGAATAATGAAATGTCGTGTGAAAAATTATTAGAAAAATATTCAATTATTTACAAATCAATGGGCTGTGCGTACTTACGTGCAACAAATGGTAGTATTTTATGTTTATCTGAAACAGATTATTTTCAATTTGCTAAAGACATCAATAAACTGATTCCAGACAATTTAATTACCCAATTGCAAGGCAAAGGCTTATGGTTTTTAGGTTATTATCCAAAAAGTTGGGAAAATCGGCTTTTAATTCAAAGCTTACTCGATAAATGTAAAAGCGCACGTTATCTTACTAAACCGATGGCAATAGATAATGAAACCACTGATTTTACAGAATTATATTGGAGTCAAAATAATATCCAAAACCATAAAATAAAATTATCTGAGTTTATTCAGAATCTGCAAAATAAAATGTAATTGTCAGGAAGAAAATAAGGAAACACCCCACCAGAACAGTAGGGTGTAAGGCAAATATTAATGATGTGCCATTTTGCGAATACGTTGAATAGTTTGCAATTGCGCCATTGCTTCAGCCAATTCAGCTTGAGCTTTTGCGTAATCAATATCCGCTTGTTTGTCAGACAACATCTTTTCAGCGCGTTGCTTTGCTTCCAATGCTGCTGCTTCATCAATATCGCGTGCACGGATTGCTGTATCCGCTAAGACAGTAACAGTGTGTGGTTGAACCTCTAACATACCACCAGAAACATAGAATGATTCTTCTTCACCATTTTCTTTCATTACCCGCACTTCACCCGGTTTCATTGGGCTTAATAATGGTGCGTGATGTGGCATAATACCGACATCACCCATTCGAGCAGGAATGACGACCATCTCAGCAAGACCTGAATAAATCTCAGCCTCTGCACTCACGACATCTACGTGGATTGTCATTGTCATAAGATGTGACTCCCTTATTGGGTAACTGAGCATTTTTCAAAGTGAGTAGCCCTAAAAAATAATAGCACTGCGTATTCTGTTTTATCACTCAGTCAATCCCAGTGAAAACTATTTCTTCATTGATTCCGCACGTTCAACGGCTTCTTCAATTGAGCCCACCATGTAGAACGCTTGTTCTGGTAAGTGGTCATATTCACCATTCACAATTGCATTAAAGCCTGAAATAGTGTCTTTCAATGATACGTATTTACCCGGAGAACCTGTGAATACTTCAGCAACGAAGAAAGGTTGAGATAAGAAACGTTGGATTTTACGTGCACGAGCAACAGTTAATTTATCTTCTTCAGATAATTCGTCCATACCCAAAATCGCAATAATATCTTTCAATTCTTTATAGCGTTGTAAAACACCTTGAACCGCACGGGCAGTATCATAATGTTCTTGACCAACAACCAATGGGTCTAACTGACGACTTGTTGAATCTAAAGGATCAACCGCAGGGTAAATACCTAATTCAGCAATTTGACGAGATAATACAACCGTTGCGTCTAAGTGAGCAAAAGTCGTTGCTGGTGATGGATCAGTTAAATCATCCGCAGGGACGTATACCGCTTGGATTGAGGTAATTGAACCTGTTTTAGTTGACGTAATACGTTCTTGCAATGCACCCATTTCTTCTGCAAGCGTTGGCTGATAACCTACCGCAGATGGCATACGACCTAATAATGCTGATACTTCAGTACCCGCCAATGTGTAACGATAAATATTATCGATGAATAATAATACATCACGACCTTCATCACGGAAATATTCAGCCATGGTTAAGCCTGACAATGCAACACGTAAACGGTTACCAGGAGGCTCATTCATTTGACCATATACTAAGGATACTTTACCCAATACATCGGAATCTTTCATTTCGTGGTAGAAATCGTTACCTTCACGAGTCCGCTCACCAACACCTGCGAATACAGAGTAACCACTATGCTCAATCGCAATGTTACGAATCAATTCCATCATGTTAACGGTTTTACCAACACCCGCACCACCGAATAAACCGACTTTACCACCCTTAGCAAATGGGCAAACTAAGTCAATTACTTTAATACCTGTTTCTAATAATTCATTAGATGCAGATAATTCATCAAATGCAGGTGCTTTACGGTGAATTGACCAGCGTACTTCTTCACCAATGTCACCCGCTTCATCAATAGGATTACCTAATACATCCATGATACGACCCAATGTTTTTTGGCCGACAGGCATTTGAATAGGTTGACCTGTGTTGCTCACTGCAGTATCACGTTTCATGCCGTCAGTTGTACCCATTGCAATGGTACGTACAACGCCGTCACCTAACTGTTGTTGCACTTCTAACGTCAAACCATGTTCGTCTACTAATAAAGCATCATAGACCTTAGGCATCGTTTCGCGTGGAAATTTCACATCCACGACTGCGCCAATGATTTGAACAATTTTGCCTGAACTCATCACTCGTTCCTCTTGCAAATTTAAAATTTATCTAATAACTAAAATCTGATTAAACGGCTGCAGCACCCGCGACGATTTCGGAAATTTCTTGTGTAATCGCAGCTTGACGGGCTTTGTTGTAAACCAATTGTAATTCATCAATGAGGTCGCCAGCATTGTCAGATGCGCTTTTCATTGCAACCATACGTGCAGCCTGTTCACAAGCGATATTTTCAACCACGCCTTGATATACTAATGATTCAACATAGCGCATTAATAAGCCGTCAAGTACTTCTGCAGCAGAAGGCTCGTATAAGTAATCCCAAGAATGTTGCTGTAAGTTTTCAGCATCTTCATCTGCTTTGATCGGTACTAATTGATATACACGACGGTCTTGCGTCATTGTATTCACAAAGTGATTGTAAATTAAGTGAATTTGGTCAATTTTGCCATCATTGTAGTCGTCTAACATGACTTTGACTAAACCAATTAAATCTTCTAATTGAGGTGAGTCACCTAAGTGGGTTGCCTGTGCAACGATATTACCACCGATACGTTTAAAGAAGCCGCTACCTTTATTACCAATGGTGCAAATGTCCACTTCAACACCTGCATCATCCCATTCTTTTAATTGGGTTAAAGAGGTTTTGAAAAGGTTGGTATTTAAGCCGCCGCATAAACCTTTATCAGAAGACACGACAATTACACCAATACGTTTCACTTCACGATGTTGCATGTACGCATGTTGATATTCTGGATGAGCTTGAGCAAGGTGGTTGATTACTTTGCGGACTTTTTCGGAATAAGGGCGACATCTACGCATTCTATCTTGCGCCTTACGCATTTTACTGGCGGCGACCATTTCCATCGCTTTAGTAATTTTCCGCGTATTTTTAATACTCGCAATCTTGCCGCGAATCTCTTTTGCACCAGCCATAAGTGAGTCCTAAAAAGTTTGAGAATTTTGGTTTAACTTAATATTATTTTTCGGTTATATACTTAATATTTTGTTGCCTACATACCTGCTGCTTTCTTAATTTGCGTTGGTAAAACCACGATAAAATAATCATCTAAACTTGCTTCACCTTGCACATGAACAACTTGCCGCATCAAATATAATTCATCTAAAACAGTATTAACCAAAACGTATGCGTCTTCACCTTCGTAAGTTTCTTGCGTCACTTCTATCTGAGCATACTCATCATATTTTTTGATTTCATTAGAAATTTTATCTGTCCAGTATTCTAAATTAGCCATAATAAAATCCCTCATTCAATAATTTTTTCAATCTCATTTATTATTTCAATTGCTTGCTCTGGAGACACATGCTAATTTTGATAATCTGCTTTAACTCTACCAAAGTAAGCAAGCCGTAAAGTATTAGCAACATTGATATGATTAACCGTAATCTATTTTTGTTCTAAAACTTTAGGCATTTTATTATGAGTCCAGTTATCTTTAGGTCTGGTTTCGCCATGTTGAGCCAAAATATAAATACTAAACTGATATAATGCGTAATAAGCACGGCTAATAGCTGAATTAAAGCGTTTATGTTCTGATAATAGTTTAGCATCATCTAAAAATGCTTTGGCTTTTTGATAATTTTCAAATTTCTTTATTACCATTTGCTACAGCTATCTCCCACACAATTCTCGAAAATTACAATATTCACATAACTTTGTATTTTCTGTCAGCGTAAACGTTGACTTTATGGTTGGGATATTTTCTTGCACAAATGTGCAATGTTGATACATTTCTTCTGTTTCTATTTTCACCTGCTCTGCAAAATGAATAATATCTGCTTCGGTAACAGTCACAGGTACTTCAGTGTATTCAGGTGACAAATAACAAACCAAAGATTTAATGTTTTCTGGTTTTGCATCGAAATGATAACTTGCCCATGTTGCATAACCCGCTAATTGCTTAGCATGTTTTGCTTTATCTGGCTTGCCTGTTTTCCAGTCTAAAATATAACAGTCATCATCGCCAACTGGAAACAAAAAATCTACTTTACAGTATGCTTTCAAATCGTTGATGCGGGTTTCGCCATAACCATCAGGTTCGACTAACCACTCACTACTACGTGCTATCGCTTTGTCAAAGAGCCAGTGAAATCGTTCACTTTGCAAGAAGTTTTGAACACAAAACCTAACTTGCTCATATATTTCATTTATTTTAATTTGTGTCTGCTGATGATAATAAATTTCGGCAAACGTCTTATTTTCGCAATATTCTTTGGTTAACTTATAGATATATTCATCAAACCGTTTACTGTCTAACGTTTGTGTAGTTTTCTGCAACCGTTCTAATAATTTTTTATGTATATCATGGACTATATTGCCAACTTCTAACGGAACAGTGGTTAATTTCTTTAGAAAATCAATTTGTTCTCGGGTAAATTCACTATCATATTTTGCGTAATAATTATAAAAATATCGCCGCTTGCAGGTTTGAAATACTTCGTATCTGCTAACCGACCAGCCTAAAATCGGACTATATTTAAATCTTTTTAGTTTCACGTTTATTTATTAACTTTTAGATTTATCAATAAAATAATAATTCCCCTAATAATAGAAAATCCTATGCCTTCTATCGTTGCCCCCAATGCCAGCAACAAAATCCCAATTAATATAATTTCTTCAAAAACAATTTCAAATATTCTATTGTCTTTCGGGTTCATAAGTTATCAATTAGCTATTCTTCTTAAGC
>JADGDW010000281.1 GCA_016744725.1 Candidatus Albibeggiatoa sp. nov. BB20
GGTTTTATTAGAAGAGTTAGCCGTTCTTAGACTGGTACTCTTGGCTGATAACGTGTTATATAACGACTTACAGTAAATTCACTACAAGCAATCAACGAAAATAAGCTTTTACTTAAAGGGACAGGCAGGCCTTACTATGCAAATAAAACACTTACGCATTCGTACTCGTCTCATGCTCAGTTTCAGTATCATCATGATCTTTATTTTGATGGTTAGCGTGTATGCTATTTTCCAAATGCGAGCTCTTTCAGAAACCACGGACAAATTATATAGACATCCTTTTACGGTGAGCAAAGCGGTACGTGATGTTAATATCAATATCGTGCGAATGCACCGAACGATGAAAGATGTGGCGTTAGCCAAAGATAGCGATATGATGTTTCAAGCTGCTAAATTAGTTGAAAAACATGAAAAGCAAGTTTATCTCGATCTTGACCTTATTGAAGCGCGTTTTTTAGGTGATAAAACTCAAGTTAATACCCTTCGAGATACATTTACCGCATGGCGTGATATTCGTAATGAAGTCATTCAATTAACTGAACAAAAACAACATGAGAAAGCGGCGGATATTACACAACAAAAAGGGCATCATCACGTTCAATTGTTAGAACAACAAATGCAAGAATTAACCGATTTTGCTAATAACGTGGCGAGCAAGGCAAGAGATAAAGCCGAACAACAAGCAAAACAAACCGCAAATATACTTATTGTGATTACGCTTGTCATACTTATTTTAACGATTTGGGTCACGATTTCGGTTTCCCGTTCGATTGTTAATCCAATTATGTTTGCAGTCACTAGAGCTAAAGAAGTGGCAAAAGGTAATTTAACAGGCGAGGTTTCAGCTTATTCTAGTGATGAGTTGGGCGAATTACTCAATGCGTTTGGTGATATGCAGAAGCAATTGTATGGGGTTATTACTGAAGTCACGGCGGTATCAACTGAAGTGTCAGAAGCCGCAGAACAAATTTCACAGGGTAATATTGATTTTAGTCAACGAATTGAAGAACAAGCAGCCTCTTTAGAACAAACCTCAGCCAGCATGGAACAAATGACCAGCTCAGTACAACAGAATGCTAACAGTGCCACACAGGCTGCTCAGTTGGCTTTAAATGCTAAAGTAACTGCAGAAAAAGGCGGACTTATCATCGGGCAAAATATTGTTGCAATGAGTGAAATTAGCAAGAGCAGCAAGCAAATCACTGACATCATTAGTGTGATTGATGAGTTGGCATTTCAGACCAATTTATTGGCTTTAAATGCAGCAGTTGAGGCTGCTCGTGCTGGAGATCAAGGACGAGGCTTTGCCGTTGTTGCAGGCGAGGTTCGCAATTTAGCTCAACGTAGTGCCACCTCAGCTAAAGAAATTAAATCTTTGATTCAAGAAAGTGTGTCCAAAGTTGATGAAGGCATGGATTTGGTCAAACAATCTGGGAATACTCTGGAAGGTATCGTTTCTGCAGTTAAAAAGGTCAATGATATTATCAGCGAAATTGCCGTCGCCAGTCAGGAACAATCATCGAATATCAGTCAGGTTAACAAAGCAGTCACCCAAATGGATGATATGACCCAGCAAAACACCGCAATGGTTGAAGAGGCCACATCAGCCAGCGAGTCTATGCGAGATCAATCTATAAAACTGCAACAGCTTATTGAGTTTTTCAATGTAGGTTATGTTAGAACACCGAAAAAACATCATATATCTCAGTCTACTTTTCAACGCCATTCTGCACCGACTGAAGCCGTGAATCATCATCCAGAAATTAAAACTGCCCAGCAATTAGATGACGATGATGACTGGGTTGATTTTTAATTTATATAGTGCCATGTATGAATGGATTTCCTAATTAAGTTTAACCAAGAGCTAAAATAATGTCTTTACATGAAAATATGGGTGGGAAGCCACCGTTGATGCAGCCTCTAAAATTTTCTATCAAAAAATTTTAGAGGATAATCGTGTTAAGCACTTTTTCAATTCAGCTGATATGGATGCTCAGAATACAATGCAAAAAACATTTTTAACCATGGCATTTGCTGGGCCTAACCATTCATTACACGGGTAAAGGAATACGTGTCGCACATAAACATTTCAATGCAATTGCTGATGCTTTGGTTGCTACATTACAATAATTATCTGTCATGAAAGAAGATATTAATGCTGTTTCAGCTTGATCTAGGATTTAAAAGATGGTTTCAAATATAGATTTACCTTGTAAACTAATACTTTCTTTGTTTTGATGAATTTAAATCTTTGGTTCGGAGGAAGGAACCCAGCACACTAATGGGGTTGCCATTGCCAATTGGAAAATACATAAAGCCAATGTTCATTGGCTTTATGTATTTTCATCTTATTTATGCCTTGACTTCAATTCTATTAAATCTCGTCCAGACTTTTACTCCCTATAGAACCCATTTGAAATCTAAGATAATGTAGCAGCTAATCTTTTAAGTAAAAGTCGGATAAAACAAAGTTTGAGTTTTTGATTGGCATGAGTCAGGT
>JADGDW010000152.1 GCA_016744725.1 Candidatus Albibeggiatoa sp. nov. BB20
CTTTTTATCCTATATGATATAATTTATTATTAAGTGGTTAATAATTTTTGTTAATTTAAATATATTTAAGAAAAAGGAATTTAAATGTTGGAAAAACCTTTTCGTTTGTTAATTTTACTTTTATTGGCCGTATCCAGCAACTCGTCTTTTGCCCTTCAATACAACAGTTTGAACCCCGCCAGCGTTACTTGTGAAACAACAGATTCAGTATATTCATGCGCCTCGGAAATAGCATTTAAATCTTCGCTTAATTTTCTGCGTACTTGGGTATGGGAAGATGCAAATACTCATGATCAGGTTCATTTAGACTTTATACAGTTTGGTTCTCAGAATGAAATTAAAGTGACTTATGTCCCTAATAATGATTCTCCAGTAGTTCTTGGCTCATACCCTGCGTCTGTATTGAATGGCTTTGGTCATGGCACTTCAATTTCAGTAGCAACGAGAAAGGGCTCAATGGAAATGTTAGTAACTGGAGATGCTGGCGACTTCTATGTAAAAATTACAGAAGTAGTTAGCTCAACATATCCTGGTGATTATAAAACATGTATTGCAATGCCAGGTGCAGCTTATTATCAGTGTCATACTATAAAACATTAAGTATTACTAATAAGTTTTTTTAAATTTTAAACGCCCTAATCTGCAATTATAATAGGGCGTTTTCTATTGTGCCACGAAGTCAACAACACCCATAAACCCACACGCCGCACAATCCAACCTATTTGACAGTAACATTCCAAACACCTTATTTCCACCAATACAATACTGGCTAGATTATTTTCAAATATCCATGCCACCTACAATTGAAGAATGTCAACAACAACTAAACCCCAAACAAGCTATCATCCAACCCTTTATTGACCACACACAAAACATCTTGCGCGTACTGTGGTTAGACAAACAACAACTTAAAATCTATGACTTTAGCAACGCTGACAATGCAGGACACTGGCAACAACTGATTGAACTATGGCAACAACATGAAAATTGGCAAACCGTACTTGATAATAACATCTTCAATAGCTTCGCTGATGACATTCAACGCTGGGCAAACGACATTGAACACATTATCGCCATCTTTCCCACACCGCTAGGACAACTCGCATGGGAAGCAATGCCACAACTCGCCAACAAACTCAGCCGTGAAATCAGCATTGACCACTGGCTACACTGTCCAAAATCTCAAATCGAAACCGAAAGCTGGGCATTAGGCGTAACCGATATTGACGACGTAGAGAACGCCGCACAATTTATCCCGCATGAAACCTACCTCGTTGCAAAACACTGGAATATACAACCCACGCTAGTTGAACAAACAGAACCCTTAGCCCTATTCCAAGCCCTGCAAAACCTACAAAATCATCGCAATGTCTTCATCTCAACCCACGGCGTATTTGACTCCAATCAGCCACTACAAAGCGGTTTAAGCCTCAACAATCACGATGCTGAAAAACGCAAAAATATTGACTTACCCCTATGGCTCTGTACCACATTACGCCTTGATAATACCGAACTAATGATACTGTCAGCCTGCCAAACCGCCAGCACCAAATCCAATACAAACAACCTATTTGACCCTATCAGCATCAGCTCAGCCTTTGCCGCCGCAGGAGTCAATACTGTTATTGCCACCTTAAGCCAAGTTGGTAGCCTTGCATCCCTCCTATTCATCAACGAATTACTGGAACTGGCACAACAACAACCTAAAACCCCTTGGCATCAACTCATTGCTCAAACCCAAGAAAGTTTTAAACGCAAAACAGATGCAGATATGAAAATATTGGCAGAAGAAATCCAACAAACAAGCAAGTTAACAAAGGGGCAAAAACTCGAATTTACCAGCAAACTAACAGATTACAAAAATGCCCCCCTTGTTGAGCGAAACGCGCCTGAAAACTGGGCTAATTTCATTGTGATTGGAGATGTAGAACGAGATTAATCAAGGTTGTACAAGGATTTGCGTTGCCATGTAATGCAGAATACCTAATATTTTGCCAACATTATCAATAAAATATTCTTGTGAATCAATCGTTACTTGATTGCCTTCAAGCTGTAAAAACCGCCAAGAACTGCCAATGGTCACAATCCCATAAACAACGGGCAACGAAATGTTTTTTTGTTGATTAAATATTTGGGCTGCACACATTTCAGCCACACATTGTGGTATGCCATTTTTTATATTTTCGTTTTTTGCTTCAACAAGTTGGATGATTGGTGCAGTTAACATAATTTGCGTCGGCGAGCCTGAAATCATAAAGTCACAAACCCCATTTAAACCTTGTGCAGGATCAATATTAAATTCTACACCCGAAAACAAACTGATTTTATGCTGTAAGATTTTGCGCAGTTCAACTAATACAGGGGCAATAATCAATTCAGACTTCGCCTTTTCCGTATTAATCGTCAAGCCTAACGGCACATTTTCTTTTAAAATTTCTGCCAGAGCGGAACTTGTCTCAATGGTTTCTATTGACTCAAATAAATTGCGCTCATGAATGCTTAACTTTAGTTCAATTTGTAATTTCTCAAAAGTAAAATCGCTATAAGACATAATAGATTATCCTAACTAAATGAATTATATTATTTTACGCTCAAACAACATTGAATACGATGATTGATTGATGGTGTTAAGCTGAAATTTTAGTAACATAATCTTATCTAAACATTGGATGCCATAATGGTTTACTATCAATTCTACTACCTATTTTTTACCTCTCGTTGGCAGAATGCTCAATTCATCGAAGAGCCAGATACATTGGCTGATTTAACCCAAGGTAATCAAATCTACGTCCAAAAAACCAAACCCTATTTAAGTTGCTCATTACACCAAGAAAAACGTTTATTCAGAATATTGCTTGATTGTGAAACAAAACTAACAAATACAGAATTAAACAAAAAACTATATTTTTATAAAAAAGAATTAGATAGCTACTATCAAGTTGATGATAAAAACCATAGTCAAGAATTATTATATGCAGTGAGTGTTGTTATTACAGATGGAGAAGATAGTGATGATGTGATTACTATGCCAGCCAAACAACATGATGTGGAATTTTTTGCAACAGAGCGTAACTTATTATTTAGTATCAAAAATGAAAACGAACAATTATATTTTGCTGATTTTCAAATTAATACGCTAAAACTCCCCAGCCGAGAGCGTCATGCAAACCAGTGGCAAATAGAATTCATTGATAATGAACAAAAAGCAATCGTCTCGCCGCTCAAAGAGGGTGAAAATGAAAGCCATCCAATTTTGCAATTTTACGCCGCAACATGGGTTAACAACGCTTCTAAAGACAACTCACTTCCAACATCTTGTAATACTTTTTTCAAAGGCTCGTTAACAAATGAATCAACGCAGGAATGGTCAAGCACATTTTTGACTGACATCATGCCGCACTTGTTAATGACACGTTGGCAATTTGCACATATTTTTCTTGCAACAGATAAAATAATCAATCGGTTAGATAACAAAAATAGTGGCTATCGTCAAAAAGAAAACAGCGCATTAGTGGCTCAAAACCTCAGCACATTACGCCAAACATTACAAGAAATGACCAGTTTAGAAGCAGATGCACAATATGAATTAGCACGCTCAGAACAAGCAGAAAGAACCATTGAATTAAATATCCAACAATTAAGCAATTATTTATATAATCAAGAGATAAAGTTAACAAAGCAGGGCTATTCTGTGGATTGGTTTTGCAGAATTAACAGTTTAGAATATTTAAAAACAGGGCAAAAAGTTAAAACTTCACCCAATATTATTGAATGGCCAACTTATGCGAGTAAAGAATTAGCAAATAAGCGTGTTTATGTGGAAGGTTTGCTGAAACATTTACAAGGTTCTGAATTACGCTGGCGCAACTTGGTTGAAGAAAAAGAGCATGAAACCCAAGAACGTTTGAAAAAATTAATAAATGGGTTTGCTATCTTAGGTGTCGTTATTTCTATTTTCAGACTTTTCGGAAGTAATGCCACATTAGTAGAGCAATTTATGACAATTAGCATCTTATTATTTTTAGCAATGTTTGAGTCATTTGTTTTACTGGGTAAAGATTTAATCAATTTACCTGAAATACTATCTAACCTAAAAACTAGGGTCATATCTAGCCTCAAAGCTGTATCTCAATATCCAAAGGACAAATAAATGAGCACCCTACACGAATATTTAACAGACTATGTTGCAACACTACAAAACATACTCAACAAACACCAAGACAAAGACAATATTATTACTGCACTCACTGAACAATATCCAGAGGGCGACCATCGTCGGGAGTGGATATTAGATCAGCTTAGAAATAACAGTTTAAAAAAAGGTATTAAGCCAACCAGTGATGACTCACAGCCTGAATCTTCACCTACCAATAAGCCTGTGCATAAAACACCACCAGAAATCTAATCAAACAACTTTAATTTTTCCCAGCCAATAAGTTAGGGTTAATTAGAAAAATCAAAAAATACAGTATTGAGATAGCGATGATATGAAATATTTAGAGACAAAAAAACATCTGCAATTAAATCATTTATAAAAAAATGCTTGCATTTTAAAAATAGTATGGGTAAAATGCGCTCTTCTTTTGGAGAGGTGGGTGAGTGGCTGAAACCAGCTCCCTGCTAAGGAGCCGTACCTACTACGGGTACCGAGGGTTCGAATCCCTCCCTCTCCGCCATGAAGAATAACGCGCTTGTAGCTCAGTTGGATAGAGTACTTGGCTACGAACCAAGCGGTCGGGGGTTCGAATCCTCCCAAGCGCGCCAATTTTTCCCTTCAAGAATTCCCCTAAATCTTCAATTTCCTCTACTTTGCTTCATAACACTGGTGTACAATTGTGTCTATGGAAAATAGATGACGTGACGTTATCTGTTTTTTAAATCAAAAATCGGCAATCTAAAATCCCCAGCGTCCTACTATGTCAACTGATAGCTTTCAACTTACAACTAATCCATTTAGTCAACAAGGACGAATCGTACGCTTCTTTGAAACGCCTGAATTAGTGCAGCGTTATAACCTCATTAAGCATTTGATTCAAAACAGCGAACAGCTCCTACTCGTGCTTGCTGAAACAGGTAGCGGCAAAACCAGCTTGTTGCAACAAGTACGCGCCCAAGCAGATGAAAATTGGTGGATTTATCACGTTGAAAGCAGCCCTGCATTATCATCAGAGGTTTTATTATCAAACTTATTAGCCGAATTTAAAATTGGTCACAAAGGCAAACCCAGTGCAATTGCGTTAGAAAATTTACGCAGCCATATCGCCGCCACCCGCTATAAAAGCCAACTACCGATTTTACTTATCGATGACGCGCATTTACTGCCATTGGCCACCTTAAAATTATTGGTTGAATTGGCGATGCAAGGTGAAGCACAAACCCGTATTCGCGTAGTGCTATTCTGCGAACCGCAAATGACCAGCATTTTAGCCACGCCTGATTTTGCCATTGTGCATGATAGTTTAATTCATACCCTAGATATTCCAACTTTAAAAAAATCTCAAGTTAAAGAATACATCCACTTTTATTTGAAAGGCAGCAGCTATTATTATCAAAACAGCTTTGATGATGAACGGCTCATTGATGACATTTACGAGCAATCTGCGGGACACCCAAATGAAATCAATTTACTGGCCTATCAAGCTCTGCAAACATACATAGGGCAGCAACAAACCTTATATACCCATCCCAGCAAACAAAATTGGCTATGGCCGGGATTAGCAGTGTTAGGCTTGCTATTAGCTGTAGCCGCTTGGTTATACTGGACTATGCCAGAATTATTTTTGGGACAACAAAGCAAACAAATTGAAATCACAGTGCCTGCTCAAGCATTAGTATCGTCAGACAATTTACAATCGCATACCCATTTATCACCAACAGATGTTGCTCCACTTAAAGCCACATCTGCACGATTAGCTGTTGATAGAGGTCAACCTTTAACCAAAGATGAACAATGGCTGATTCAACAAAATGGTGAGCATTACACATTGCAAGTGATGGGCACGCATGATCCAATGAATTTGAGTGTTTTTATTCAAAAATACCAATTGGCCAATGTCAAAATGTTTGAAACCCAATATCAAGATAAAGCATGGTATGTATTAGTGTCAGGGGTTTATTCATCGCGTTCCGCAGCCGACCAAGCATTGAGTGAATTATCTCAGCCATTAAAACAACATAGCAAACCTTGGGTACGCCGTTTAAGCGGTATTCAAGCATCTATCCGCCAATAAATATTGATACAACTAGAAGTTCTCATGTTTACAGAAAAATTACAAAAAGTACTTGCTCGTGCTGGTCTCGGTTCGCGTCGTCAAATTGAGACATGGATTCAAGAAGGTCGAGTACAAGTCAATCGCAAAACGGCCCTTATTGGGCAACGAGTAAGCGATAAAGATGATATTCGGCTCAATGGCAGACGGGTAAGCGAAAAACGCTTGCGGACACGCCCTCGCCAAATTATTTGCTATCACAAACCTATAGGAGAAGTGTGTACACGCCTTGATCCTGAAGGTCGCCCGACTATTTTCAAAAATTTACCGCCGTTAACTGCAGGACGCTGGATTACTGTCGGCCGTTTGGACATTAACACCTCAGGCATTATTTTATTAACCACGGATGGTGAACTGGCGAATCGTCTGATGCACCCAAGTTATGGTTTAGAGCGCGAATATGCAGTGCGAGTGCTAGGCAAAGTAGATGATGAAATGTTAACCCGTTTAAAAACAGGGGTAGAATTAGACGACGGCACAGCCCATTTTGATGAAATTAAAGAAGCGGGTGGCGAAGGAGCAAACCATTGGTATCACGTTACGATTAAAGAAGGTCGTAAGCGTGAGGTCAGACGTTTATGGGAATCTCAAGGGATTACCGTCAGTCGTTTGATGCGGATTCGTTATGGTCAGGTGCGTCTACCACCTTATTTGCGAGCAGGTCATTGGGCAGAATTGGATAAAGAAGTAGTCAATGACGTATTAAAACAAGTTGATTTATATATAAAACCTGAGGCTCGAAAGAGTCGCCATAAAGCCAAGTTTCGACCTAGAAAAAAATAATCATAGGCAAGCCCAAAGTCAGATATCGAGGAATCTGATTCCAAGATGAAACTTTGGGTTTATTGATATGGTCAATTTCGTTTTGGGTGTTAGGACTGATAGTCCTATAAAACTTTAAATATCAATTACTTTTAAAATCAAGGACTGCCAGTCCTGTATCGTCTTAGAATAAAATGACTATAATAAGCCAATGTAAAATATTGTTAAAGTTTATGCACATTTTTCTATCAATACATAAACTAAATATTCCGCAATTTAATATCCAAAGTTTGAATCCGATACGCAATTTGGCGCGGAGTCATGTTTAACAAGCGGGCGGCTTTTGCTTGAACCCAACCTGCTTGCTCCAATGCTGCAATCACCCGTTCACGTTCGTCTAAATTCTCATCATTTAAATCAACGCCTTGATATTCACGAGTCACAGGGATTTTTTCTTCAACGCCTGTTAAGCTAATCGTAGAACGATCAATGACCCCACTTTCGCTCATAATCGCTGCCCGTTCCAAACAATTCTCCAACTCACGCACGTTACCTGGCCAATTATGGCGCATCAACAAACGAATTGCGCTATCAGTTAACTGTAATTTACGCCCTTGACCTTTAGCTATCTTATCAACTAAGAATGAAGCTAACTCAGGAATGTCTTCACTACGTTCATTCAACGGCGGCAATTTAATCGGCATCACGTTTAAGCGATAATATAAATCTTCACGGAAATTACCATGCTCAACCGCTTCTTCTAAATTCACATTGGTCGCTGTAATAATGCGCACATCCACTTTCAATGTCCGCGTACCACCAACTCGCTCAAACTCACCTTCTTGTAATACACGCAACAACTTAGCTTGAAACGTCGACGAAATCTCACCAATTTCATCTAAAAACAGTGTACCGCCATCAGCTCGCTCAAAACGACCTTTGCGTTGTGTTATTGCACCACTAAATGCGCCTTTTTCATGGCCAAATAATTCCGACTCCAACAAAGTCTCTGGCAAAGCGGCACAGTTAAGTTTAATAAATGCGCCATTGTGACGTGGAGAATTATAATGCACTGCATTGGCAATCAATTCTTTACCTGTACCCGATTCACCACGAATTAATACCGTTGTTCCCCATTTAGAAACTTGGCGTACCATTTCAAATACTTTCTGCATTGCGGTTGAATGACCAATAATATTGTCAAATCCAAAATGACTACGCACGGTGCGACGTAGGTGATCGCGCTCATCGGTTAAATCTTGGCGTTCTTTCTCAATTTCCCACATTAAACGCACAGTCTGACCAATAAACTGTGCCACCATTTCTAAAAATCGTGCCCGCTCATGTAAAAATTCATCAAATTGACTGGGTTGTGCTGCTAACACACCAATCACCTGTTTATCAATATAAATAGGTACACCAATAAAGGGTAAATGTAACTCGTATAAACCTAATTTGCCGACAAAACGTGGGTCTTGTCCAGCACGTTCAATGATAATGGTGTTTTTTTCTTCCATCACCGAACCAATAATGCCCTCTCCTGCTTGGTATTTAATCCCACCGGGAGGTAATTTACCGCCAGCATACGCAGCATTCACCATCAGCTCCCCACTTTCGCGTAGCAATGTGACTACGCCATACTGCATTTGTGCGTATTGATGTAGCTTTTGTAATACGCCTTCCAGAGCAGTTGGTAGGTTTAACGAACGATTTAAAACCTTGCCAACTTCAAACAAGGCTTCGAGTTCACATTCAATCAATTCCGAACGTGTTTGCATGATAAATTAATCACCTTGTTAATGGATAGGGAGACAAACGACAAAACGTGTTCCTTGCCTGTAATTTGGGTCAAGTGTCAATGTACCCGCGTGATTATTAATGATTTCTTGTACTCGAGTCAGCCCAAGACCTTTACCGCCTGCATGTCCAACTTTGGTCGTAAAGAATGGCTCAAATATCCGAAACCGTAGTTCTTGTGGAATCCCTGTGCCGTTGTCTGTAATTTCAGCACATACAAGCTGGTTTTCAGTAAAGGTGCGAATCGATAATATAGGTTCTTGATAACGGCTTTCACACATAGCATCAACAGCATTATCAATTAAATGTTTGAATAAACTGCGTAAATCAGCATCTTTACCATTGATTGAACCCAGTGAAGAGGAGGGATGCCATTCTACAACCACACCTTCAGATAAAAATCGTTCTGTACACAATGACAATACATCGCGCAGTAAATCGTTTAGGTTCACAGAGGTTGAGTGTTGTTTACGATATGGTGGAATGGTGTTGTGTAGTGCCTTAACTGCATTCTGACCTTGTTGTAAAGCTTCGGTTAAAATATCTTGTAATGGATCAGAGACTTTGTCTGCATTGCGTCTTTCTAATATATTGACGGCTGCCGCCAACGTATTTAAAGGCCCTTGGAATTGATGAATCGCTGCATGTAAGCTTTCGCGCATATTTTCATTGATTTCATTTTCAGCCATCAAGGCACGTAAGGCACTTAAACGAATAGCTTCTTGCTGTTGTTTGACTTCGGTAATTTCTTGAGCAACCAGTAATAAATGATTGTGTTGGCTGCCTTCAAAAAAGGCTTCTGCTTCAGGGGCTTTGCCCGATATCCAAATTGCAGAACAGCTAAACCAACGGGCAATGCGCTGTTGTCCTCCTGCTTCGATACAAATTTCTTGTACGTCAAATCGGCCGCCTTGTTGCTTCAATTGTTCCCATTCTTCACCACCTGCATGTTGACACAAATGATTTAAAAACAGTTTGGCAGGCTCAATTGCACCAATACGCCCCATTAGTTTTTTATATTCATGGTTGTCTAGCACCAGTTTCTCATGTTCATCTAGTAAAGCGATGATGATAGGCGCAGTATCAATCACTGATTCAATTAGTTTTTTCTGTTCTTGGACTTGATGTTGTAAATAGTGCAGATTGGAAATATCACGGTGCATTCCCAAGTAATAAATGGTTTCATTATTTTGATCTAAAATTGGTGCAACAGTCACTTCAGCTAAATATCGTGTTGCATTTTTATGTCGATTAACCAGTACTCCAGTCCATGATTTCTGTTGTTCTAATTGCCCCCATAAGGTTTTATAAATCAGTTCTGGGGTGGAATTATCTGAGAAAATAGATTGATTTTTTCCAATGATTTCTTCAACTTCATAACCAGAAATACGTTCAAAAGCAGGATTGATATATAAAATATTGGCTTTCAAATCAGTTACAGAAATACCAATTTCAGATTGTTCAGCAATTTCACGAAATAGACTCGGAGGTAATAGAGTTGCGGCCACACCTTGAGGGTTTTGAAATAATACGGTTTCCAACATGCTGAGTAATGCGGAGGGTGTGCCTACAGGTGGGTGATGTAGAAATTCATTCAATGCTTTCGCGTTTTGTTCCGTTAATGGCAGAATGCAATCTTCTTGTAGCTTTTTTAGCACCATAAAAAATCCTCATTATTAGGATTTATCAAATAATTCCTAATTCCAATTTGCTTGCTCCAAAATTCTATTTAGAAATAGTGAGATAG
>JADGDW010000282.1 GCA_016744725.1 Candidatus Albibeggiatoa sp. nov. BB20
CTCATGTATATAGATACATGATATAGTCAATTCTATCTTGAGTGTTAGGACTGGCAGTCCTGAAATACTTTAAATATCAAATAGTTTTAAAACCTAGGACTGCCAGTCCTGTATCATCTTAAAATAAAATGACTATAATGTAGCTATTTATATTACTGATAGTGCAATAATTTGGATTGGAAGTTTGAGAAGACAATTAGGAGCAAAATGTTGGTTATAAAAATGACGATTGTATACTTGTTCTAATACCTAGACTTTTAAGCCACCCGCTCATAATGGGTGGCTATTTAGTTTATATAACAGTGATACCCTTCAATATTTCTAGCGGTAAATCACATGCCATACTTCACCAACACCGTTGCCTAGTGTGTCCTCCTTATTTTGATCTTCAAACCAGAAATAAAGTGGTTTGCCACGATAAGCCCATTGGTAACTACCATCATCACGTGTCATAACAGTGAATAGACCTTGATTTTGAGCAAATTCATTTGCTTTTAATGCAGGCCAATGGCTTGCACAATCATCATTGCAATTAGATTTATTGGCTTGGTCTTTATCAAAAGTGTAGAGGGTCAAACCATTGGATGCTGTCATCACAGTCCCAATCGAAGTTACCGCAAACTCAGTTGCCGCATGATTTTGATGCAGCACATGCCACACGCCGCCAATATCATCCCCTAAAGTATCTTCTGAATTTTGGTCTTCAAACCAGAAATAAAGCGGTTGACCTTCATAAGACCATTGCAAAGTACCATCTGCTCGCGTCAATATACTGTAACCATCATCAGGACGAGACTTTTCATGAGCAACTAATGGAGGCCAACGGCTTGCACAATCATCGTTACAGTTGGATAAATTGATAGCATCATTATCAAAAGTATATAATGTTATGTTATTGGCAGCCGCTAAGACTGTACCGATCCCTGTTGTTTTATATTGTGTATGGCTGTGAGTGCTTTTTACAACATGCCACACATCATTGATATTATTGCCTAGAGTATCGCCGACTTGTACATCTTGAAACCAGTAATATAATGGCTTGCTATGATATGACCATTGTAAGCGGTTATCATCACGAGTAATGAGGCTAAAGCCTTCTTGAGTCATGCTATTTTTATCAATATCTACATCAGCAAGTAAAGGCGGCCATTTTTCTAAGCACGCTTCTGTGCAATTAGAATGGTTAGGCGTATCATTCGTAAAAGTATATAAAGTGAGGCCTCGGGCATCTGCTAATAGCATACCTAAATCCGTGATTTGCCAACGTACAGGCGGCTCTATAACAGGCTGTGAGTTAGCCAAAACAAAACTAATCTCAGGTAAGCGATCTTGTTCTAAAGTTAAATCGACATCAAATGTATTCTGGTTGTTTTCTAAACAAGGCAAAGATAAGTTGAAGCGGACAGGATCATAATAGACTTCACAAGCAAAACTGGGGCTAACGAAAAAGCCATAAGTGCTGAGCAAAAATAGAGCGTAGAATGGGTAACGCATTATAAAAAACCTCATTTATCATTAGAGAAAGAGTGAATGTAGTTATGTAAACCACTATTTATATAGTGCAACCCACATCATTTTTTATTCCCTGCTCCGCATAATATTTTTTATTATTTATAAGACTTCCAATACTTCTTGAAACAGTTTGCTAAATTCGCCTGTGCTTAATATGCCACAGCTAGAGCTGCATTCTTATTAGTCATTTTTTGAATATACGTAGTCAGCATGAATGTTTTTGATATTGGTCATTGAGTCAATATTCCACCCTTCTAAATACGCACCTGTTAAATCAGCATTTTCAAAATTTGTTCCGATAACTTGAATTCGCGTCAGGTTTGCATTGCGTAAATTTGCACCGCTTAAGTCAGCTTGGTTAAAGTTTGCATCGGTAAAGTCAATCTCTTGTAAATCAGCATTCACTAAATATGCACCATGCAAATCCTTATGTTTAAAATCTTTTTCATCTGTTTTGCCATGTACTAATAATTCACGCACGACTTTTTGTTCCAAAATGGTATTTTTGACATAAGCAAATTTTAGATTTTTGGATTCATGAAAATTAGTCTGAATCAGAATAGCATCAGCAAAATTGGCATGTTTAAGATTGGCTTGATAAAAGTTGGCTTTGGTTAAAATCAGTGCTTAAGAACGTTGCTAATTGCAAACCTAAAATGCGTAAATAACTAAATTGAGGGTCTTCTTGATAGGTTCGGTATGTAATAAAAATTGAAATTAATAATAAATTGCTAATCACAATAGCCACAGTCCCAACCTCAGCTCCAGCCACAGCCCAATAAATAAATAAATAAAATTATTGAAAGTAAAGTTATAATTAATTTTAAAAACTTTGAAACCAGCTATGCAAAACACTTATTATTAATAATCAATGGGATAGAGATGTTTATTACAAATAAAACAGAAATAGGACGAGTATATAGATTATCTAAATTAGAATTAATCATATTGTTTAATAATATAT
>JADGDW010000153.1 GCA_016744725.1 Candidatus Albibeggiatoa sp. nov. BB20
ATATTGATGGGTGTTTAATTGGTGCAAATTAAAGCTAGGTTCTTGTTGACATTGGCCGCAATGCAGGCAAGCATCGGTTAAATGTTCAATGTGCAATGTTTGGCTGCAAGCCAGTAAAAATAGTTCTTTGACTATGGCTTGTGTATCACAAGAGTCTAAAAAATCAGGTGGGTAAATAGAACCTGCTTCAATTAAGTAATTAAGCGTTTCGCTATCAAACTCAAGAATTATCATATTGGAATCAATATTAATAATTCGCAACTCAGGATGAGTTTGTTCAAAATGTGCATCAATGAGGTATTTCATCAGATATCAACCCATAAATAAGAATAATTATCATTTGCAAATGATAGTCATTATCAATTAATCAGTCAAGGATTATTTTGCTCATTTATAAATATTAGTAAATATTGATGTTATTTAATATGATTGTTCTGCACTTGTCTTGCCCTTATGTCCTTTTTGACCGCCGTTGTCTTTTCCTTATTCTTTTGGGATGCCTGCTCCTATAAGGTAGTTACATTTTTTCACTATCCCTTATATTTTACAACCTCATCAGTTTCAAAAATGCTTTATTAATTAACAAAGCATTTTACAGTACAATTTTTATTGTATATAAATTTCATTTCATATAAAATTCCAACAAATAAAAAAGGGATTTTTTATGCCACAAATAAATTTAGATACAAATACAAGACGGCAACGATGGCCGTCTATATTATTTAAAGTGATTTCTACTCTATTTTTAATAATAAATACTGCTTATGCTCAAGCTCCTGCTGAATGTGATGTAGTGTATGCAGTACACGATAAAGGTATTCAGGATAGCCAAATTTTCAGCTACAACTTAAATGATGGGCAATTTCGTTCTGTGGGTCCTTTGTATACAGACCTAGATTTAGAAGGGTTTGATGCACATCCTACCACTCACAAACTCTACACTACTACAGGACAAAATAATTCACAGCTTTATACCGTTGATGCAAGTACGGGTGTATTGGAGAAAATTGGTGACATTGGCTTTGATAATGTAACAGGTTTAGCTTTTCACCCCGATGGTGGATTGTGGGCTAGTGCTGATCAAGGTTTATTGCAAATTAATATAGATACTGGGGCAGGAACAATAGCGAATCCTGTATTACCAGGCTTTATTAATGGTTTGGCATGGCATAATGATGGTACTCAACTATTCGCAGTCACAAGTTCTAATGAAAGTAGTACGCTATGGGTTATTGATGAAGGAAATACATGGCAAGTTGCTTGTAATGATTTACCGAAAAAAATAGAAAGTTTAGAAACCCTACCTGATGGCTCATTAGTTTATAGCTTCCATAATGATAATAAATTAAATATTCATTCCTTTGATATTAATAGCTGTCAAACTCTTTCTGATGGTGAAATTGATACTCCTTATAATGATATTGAAGGTTTAGCATGGTCTGCTTTTTCCTGTACTGTTTCTAATTTAGATTTTTTACGAGCTTATCTTGAAGGTTTAGAAGGTGCTGAATTAGTTGAAATTCAGGACGATGGTTCAATTCAAGTCACTATTAATGGTGAGATATATCATAGTAAACTAGATGATAATATCACTTCTGGTGAACCTTCTGAAGACGGCAACGTTGAATCAACTGGCGATCAGAATGGAGATGGTATTGATGACTTTCTTATCACTTATCCTAGTGGTGACCAACAAATCCTATATTACTATGGTTTAATTGATGATGAGCCAACAGACTGTCAAACTTTAGTAGCCCCTCCTATTGATCCTACCGTTATCAGTATCCCCTCATTAGTCACTCAATTTATTTACACAGGTGACGATCCGATTCAAACAGGTGTTGCAACAGGCACAATCAATTTAGAACATGCGGCGACATTACGCGGAAAAGTGACTGATACACAAGGCGAAATTTTACCTAACGTCAATATTACAATTAAAGATCACGCTGAATATGGTCAAACTGTCACAACCTGTGATGGTTACTTCAATATGGCAGTCAATGGTGGTAATACGCTGACGGTTAATTATCAGAAAAACGGTTATTTACCTGTACAACGTACAATTAAACCTGCGCGGTTGGAGTATGCAATTGTAGACGATATTGCCATGACTCCACTAGATTCAATAGTAACCAAGATTGATTTAACCGCTGATACACCGATTCAAGTTGCCAAAGGCAGTGTTGTGACGGATGAAGATGGCTCACGTCAAGCAGTTATATTATTCCCTCAGGATTTAACTGCTACTATGACCTTGCCAGATGGTTCAACTCAAGCATTAACTGAATTGGATGTGCGTGCAACTGAATATACAGTCGGTGAAAATGGGCCAGATGCGATGCCTGGGCCTTTACCACCTGAAAGTGCTTATACTTATGCTGTTGAATTAAGTGCAGATCAAGCAATTGCAGCAGGCTCAACCCATATTGATTTTAATCAACCTATACCACTTTATGTTGATAACTTTATTGGCTTTCCTACTGGAGGAATTGTTCCAATTGGTTGGTATGATTATGAAAAAGCAGAATGGATTCCATCTCGCAATGGACGCGTTATTGAAATTATAAACATTGAGAATGGAATTGTTGAATTAGATGTAGATGGAAGTGGTCAAGTTGCTGACTCTGAAGCCCTTGCTGTATTAAATATTACCGAAGCTGAAAAACAAGAATTAGCCAAACATTATACTGTGGGTACAAGTTTGTGGCGTGGTTTGATTCCCCACTTTACCCCTTGGGACTATAACTGGCCTTATACATTCCCTAAAACGGCAAAAAAACCTAAGTCCGAGAACACTACTCCTAAGACAGCAAATGAAGACAACCCAGATGATTCTTGTAAACAAAGCGGATGTATTATTGAAGCAGAAAAACAAGTTTTAGGAGAAACGATTGCTATTGCTGGTACGCCATTTACTTTAAATTACCGCAGCAATAGTACATTAGGATATAAAGCGGCATATAAGGTAGATATTCCTTTAATTGGAGATGACATACCTAAACTCCTTAAAAACATTATAGTTGAGATAAGTATTGCAGGACGAAGGTTTTCACATAAATTCCCACCAATTAAAAACGGAACATTTACTTTTACTTGGGATGGATTAGATTATTTTCAACGACCACTACAAGGTAGACAAAAAGCAAGAATACGTATTGGTTACGAATATCACCTCGTTTATGCTTCCCCTGGTGATTTTTCTTCAAGCTTTGCACGAGCAGGTAGTGGTAGTGGAATGTCTGTTAGACGTAACAAGTCTAGTGGGATTCTTTGGGGTACAACATACCGTGTAGATTTGGGTACATGGTATCCAATAGGTACTGAATTAGGAAATTTTAGTCTAGATATTCATCATACTTATGATGCTGTCAGTAAAGATTTATACCTAGGATATGGCAAACAAGAAAATGCTAATGAGACGGTACAAAACTTAATTATAGAAACGGTTGCTGGTAATGGAGGTTATGGAAAGTTTAAAGAAATATATGAAGGAAAACCAGCTACACAAGTGCCTCTTTATAATCCAGCAAGTGTTGCTTTTAACTCTAAAGGTGAGTTGCATATAGGTGTTATGAACAGCTATAAAGTAATTAAGGTCGACTCTGATACAAACACAATTCATACTGTAGCAGGTACTGGTGAAGGTGGTTTTGCTGCTGAAGGAGAGCTTGCTACCACTGCTAACCTGAGACATGTTACCCATATCAGTTTTGATTCTAATGATAATCTATATATTGCTAATACTCACCATATTCACAAGGTTGATACAAAAGGAGTTATCCATACTGTAGTTGGAAGTACTTCAGGAGAATATTTTAATAGTGTTGAGGTAAATGGCAAACTTGCAACAGAGGTGAATTTATCTTGGATTCATGGTTTTGCTTTTGATTCATCAGATGATTTATATATTGCAAGTTATGCTTTTAATTCTCTTTTTAAATTAGATGGCAATACTAATATTATTAATAAGTTATTAGTAAGTGATGTTGGTACTGTTTACAACCCTAATAGTGTTCTTTTTGGAAAAGATGGAAGCTTGTATATTGCTAATGGGGGCTATAATAGCAATATTCGTCGAGTAGGCACTAATAATTCTATAGAAATCATTGCGGGTACAGAGCACGGTGGCTTTAATGGTGATGGTGGAATAGCAACTGAAATAGAGATAAATGATCCTTATTCTATGGTATTTGGTCCTGATAATAACTTGTATTTTTCTGATGGTAATAATCATCGTATCCGTAAAATAGATGCAGATGGCGTTATCAGTACAATAGCTGGAGGTGGTGATAGTCTAAATAAGAATAAGGAACTTGCACTTGAGGCTAAATTAAATCGCCCTAGAGGTATTGTTTTTGGCCCTGATAATTATTTATATATTACTGAGGGTAACTATGTACATCGACTTAGACCTTCTGCTCCTGACTTTTCTATTAAAGATACAACAATTGCTTCAAAAGATGCTAGTTTATTGTATGTATTTTCTGCAAGTGGCCATCACCTACGTACATTAGATAGTATCACTGGGCAAACCATTTATACGTTCTCTTATAGTCCTGAAGGTTATCTGACTTCAATTGAAGATTTAGATGGTGACATTACTCATATTGAGCGTAATGGCAAATTACCACTTGCTATTATTGCACCTGATGGTCAGCGTACTATCCTAAGTGTGAATGAAAATGGTTATCTTGATTCAGTCATTAATCCTGAAGATGAAGCTTATTTGTTGAGTTATACCGATAAAGGCTTATTAACAGAATTTGTTAATCCTCGTGGGCATAAATCAATTTATCGTTATGATGACTTAGGTTTGTTAATAGAGGATACTGATGCTGCAAATGGTGGTTGGTCGCTGGCTCGTATTGAGCATGAGGATGACGATGGTTATACAACAACATTAACTAGCCGTGAAGGTCAAACTCATACTTATTCGGTTATTCCTAAAAATAACGGTGAAATTGAGCGGATTCAAATTGCACCTGATGGTACTGAAACAAAAGCACTTATCAAAGCTTCAGGTGATGTTGTTATGACCAATGCAGATGGTACAACTGTCGTGTCAGAACAAGCACCCGACCCACGCTTTGGTATACAAGCCCCTTTTACTGAAAAAATGACTATTACCACACCAAATGGTCTAAAAGGTGAAGTGAAAGCAGAAAAGACTGTATGGCTTAGTAATAAAGATGATCCTCTTAGCTTAATAAGCCTATCAAATACTATGACTATTAATGGTCGTAGAAGTAGCAGTGTATATGATGCAACTAATAAAAAGCTAACCTCAACCAGTGCTGCAGGGCGACGTACCACTTCTTATTACGATGATAAAGGGCGAATTATTAGAGAAGAAACCTATGGGCTTGCTAAGGTTTACTATTCTTATGACGAGCGTGGACGCTTGACCCAAATTACTGAAGGTGATGGTAATGAGGCAAGAACGGTTACGTTTAGTTTCGATCCAAATACGGGCTATCTATCTCAAGTGACTGATGCCTTGGGTCGTACTGAGCAGTTTACCCGTGATGCAGTCGGGCGGATTTTAGCGCAAACTTTACCTGATGAACGCCAAATTCAGTATGAATATGATGATAATGGTAATATCACATCGATTAAGCCACCAAGTCGTCCTGAGCATACATACAGTTATGACGCAGTTGATTTACCCTCTGAATACCAAGCTCCTACTGTTAATTCTTCAGGTCATGAAACTTTAAGCAGCTTTAACCGTGATAAGCAGTTAACACGAGTCACCTTAGCTGACAATAAAGTGATTGATTTTAATTACGATCAAGCTGGACGTGTTGAAGAAATTGTGTTGCCAAAAGGTACGCAATCTTACAGTTATGACTCTGAGACAGGGCAAGTTATCAGTGTCTCAGATGAGGCAAGCGGTTCGGTTATCAATTATGAGTATGATGGTTCTTTGTTGTTATCTGAACAGTGGACAAATAGTATTGAAGGTTCTGTCAATTACAGCTATAACAATGATTTCCGTTTGCAAACCACTTCAGTCAATGAAGAAACTGCTGTCAATTATGGCTATGACAAAGATGGTTTAATGACGCAAGCAGGTGATTTGACGCTGCTACGTGATCGATATAATGGGCTTTTGAAAGGCTCAACTTTAGATAATGTTAAAACTATACTGACTCATACTCAATTTGGTGAGTTAAAAACCGAGGTTGCAACGTATGATGGTACGGAGTTGTACCGAGCAGAGTATAGTTATGACAAGCTGAGTCGTATTACGCAAAAATCAGAAGTTGTTAACGGACAAAGTAGTGTTAGTCAGTATCAATATGATTTAACAGGTCGTTTGATACAGGTTGATGTTGATAGTGTAGTGACAACGTATCAGTATGATGGCAATAGTAACCGCACTCATATTAACGGAGTTGAGATTGCAAGTTATGATAATCAAGATCGGTTGTTAACTTATGAAAATCAGCGTTATACACATACAACTAATGGTGAGCGGTTAACTAAAACTGAGAATGGCGAAACCACACGTTATCATTATGATGTATCGACCAATTTGACCCAAGTTCGTTTAGCTTCAGGTCAGACGGTGAGCTATATTATTGATGGTCAAGACCGCCGTGTGGGTAAGGTTGTTGATGGTTTCTTGGAGGAAGGTTATCTTTATCAAGGTAGCATTAATCCTATTGCCACTTTAGATCGTAACGGTGAGGTTAAAGCGCAGTTTATTTACGGTAGTCAGGATCATGTGCCTGATTATATGTTGCAAGATGGTGCTGTATATCGTTTGGTGACGGATCATTTAGGCAGTGTGCGTTTGGTTGTTGAGGTCAGTACAGGGCGTATTGTTCAGCAGCTTGATTATGATGCTTGGGGACAGGTATTAGTTGATACCAATCCAGGATTTCAACCATTTGGTTATGTGGGTAGTTTGTATGAGTCGCGTACAGGTTTAGTACGGTTTGGTGCAAGGGATTATGACCCGCATACAGGGCGTTGGACTGCGCAAGACCCGATTTTATTTGATGGTGGTGATAGCAATCTATATCGCTATGTATTTAATAATCCTATAAATTTGATTGACCCTGATGGGTTAAGCCCAACTGGCGAACGTGGAACGACAGGAGGTACATCAGGGCAAAATTCAAAAAATAAATATAAACATTGTAAAGAAGATAAAAATGATCCTAACTACATTATTTGTAAACACCATCAATCAGGTAAGACAGTTAGAAAACCTAAGCCTTCAGATTGGGATGAAGACACTAATAATGAGTCTAGAACCAATTTATCCACAGACATTTTAATAGGGGGAGGTAAAGTTGTATTAGGGACATATCTTACTTATAGATGTATAAGAACAGTTCCTTCACTTTTCCCCCCTTTGTGGTGGACTCTTCCTGGCAATTTAGCAACTCCTTAACGTTATAAGCTCAGGGTAATCTAACTATAGTAGTATGATTACCCCAGTTACTTTATTCTGGAAATTATGGATAGTTTATTTGAACAAGCATCTCAAGCATGGGATCAAGGTAATAATAGAGAAGCCTTTGAACTATTTCGCCGAGCAGCTGCGAAAGGGGAACAGAATGCTTTTCTTAATTTAGGTTATTGTTATGATGAGGGGATAGGAACAAAACAAGATAAAGAAAAAGCTTTATTTTGGTACAAAAAAGCAGCTCAATATGGAGATTTATCTGCTTACATGAATATAGCTGTATACTACGTTTCTGTAAAAGATTTTAAGTTAGCTGAATATTGGTATAAAGAAGCATTTGATAAAGGTGAGAAAGAAGCAGGACTGGAGTTAGCCAAGTTAGGGTTAAATAATAATATTAGCCTAACCAATTCTAATATTTTAGAGTATTTACAAGTTGTAATAAATGCTAAGTGTAAAATCGAAGTCTGTGAAGCATCCCAAAATGAAGCTTATTCTTTGTTAAAGAAGTTAGATTAGATATATTTGTTCGTCTTTCCTGAAGTATTCTCACAAAATATTATTCGCTTCCAAGATGCTTAAATAAATTTCCCTAATCAGTTTCTATCAGAAACCACAGCAGGTCATCCGTTTTATATCCAAGGCAAAGGTTGGCAGCCTGCCAGTAGCTTAAAAGTAGGAGAGGCACTACAATTACACAATAGCGTTGTCGTTGTTATCAAGACAATTGACACCAGTGTTCGGTTTGAGAAGGTCTACAATTTAACTGTTGCTAATACCCATAATTACTTTGTTGGTGATGATGGTGTATTGGTACATAATGCTAAATGCAAAGTTTGGTATGATAAAAACGGAAGAAAGCAAATAGATATAGTGTTCCCAACACGGAAACAAGCAAAAGATGCTGCACAAAAGAGGGGTTTATGGAGTAATAAACCTGAAAAACATAAAAAAGGACATCGGCATTTTCATGATAAAAATCATGGAGACAAGTCAAAACCAAACTACCACTATTCATTTCCAGATTAAAAGCTGTCCATAACTAGCTGAAGCATAGGCTCACCTCTAATATATCTATATTTAAAGATGAGTCTTAAAGTTATAGAGGATATAGAATAAGACTATGCTTGAGAGTTCTTACGAACAACATATTGAGGGTTTTCTTTGCACATTTCTTTCTGAACATCGTGCTGTGCGATGGAGAGCGATTTTAAATAAAAAACCTAAGCATTGGAAAAAAGTAAGTGCATGGGATTTGTGGGATAACAGGTATACTTCAACAAAACATTGCATTGAATGGAATCATAGTCTCAAGGAACTACTTGCTTCATCATTATTTATGCCATATCAAAAAAAACAATGTGTAGTGATACATTGTGGACATGCCGAAGGGAAAATTGAGACTCTTTCTTTGTTAGATGCACTAACTGGGGAGAATGCTTTATTTGAAGGAATAATATCAATTGTTCCATACAAATTAGCATTAGTGGTCAATCATGATGGTGATATATGTATTTGTCAAAAGCAAACTTAATATTGTTTGTCTCGTTACATAGTTTCCTTATTAACCAAACCTCTGGGCTTGTACTTTTTTTACAAACTCAGAGGTTGCCTTTTATTCCTCACCAATCAAATAACAGTTTCAAATCAATATTGATATTCCCAATCTGCCATAGATTTGATTCAGGGTGAAAAGAGTTACCAACTGACTCGATTAGGGTTAGAATCTGGCGAATCGATTGAAACCACAGCAGAACATCCGTTTTATATCAAGGGCAAAGGTTGGCAGCCTGCCAGCAGCTTAAAAGTAGGAGAGGCATTACAGTTACACAATGGTGTTGTCGTTGTTATCAAGACAATTGACACCAGCGTTCGGTTTGAAAAGGTCTACAACTTAACTGTTGCTAATACCCATAATTACTTTGTTGGTGATGATGGGGCGTTAGTGCATAATTGTATTGATTACAATAAATTGCATCATATTTTTGGAAAAGCTGATCATCGACTTGATAATTTTCTTAGCCAATTTGATTCACAAGAGGCTGCATTCTTAGCACTAGAAAAAGCAGGACTGAATGCAGCCCGAGGTAGAGCAGATGGAGTACATAACATTAGAGTTAAAATTGGCTCAGTATTCGTTACTATACGTGTATATATTAAAAATGGAAAAGCCAGACTTTCGACTGCCTATATAGCTGATGGAGACTGAGGCTAATGGAGACTGAATTAGACTTTTTTGAAAAAAAGCTAATGCAAATGCTACTTCAAGGAGAGGATGATACATTATCAATACTTCGTGAGCAGCTAGCAAATTCAACTATTAAGGATAGGGAAGTAACAGGAGTTGGATTTTATATATCATTCCAAGTGGCAAATAATACTTTACGTACTCATAAACAAGCATTTGCCTTCGGAGATGTTATTGCCGATATCAATGAATTAGAGTTCGGAGCTGGTTTTTTACTATTTGTTAATAATGGAGTATTGAGTACGCTGGAGGGGTACGCACATGATGGGCCTTGGCTATATGAAAAGGTTACAGATTTCCAACTTAGTTATAGTACTCCAACTGGAAAGAGAGATATAGAAGCGTTAAAAAAAATTTGGCAATAACGTAAACAGAACCTCTGGGCTTGTACTTTAGCTCGTTCCCAAACTGAGAGGCTGTAAAAGAACCACGTTTTTTCGATTTAGGATTGTGTAAAATCAACAATTTACAATCATTAAAAACGTTATTTTTGCAGTTCTTTTACAGCCTCTCAGTTTGGGAATACCTGCCTTGCAAGCTCAGCTTGAAGCATTCATTTTCACCCAAACCTCTGGGCTTGTCCTTTTTCACAAACTCAGAGGTCGCCTTTTATTCCTCACCAATCAAATAACAGTTTCAAATCAATATTGATATTCCCAATCTGCCATAGATTTGATTCAGGGTGAAAAGAGTTATCAACTGATTCGATTAGGGTTAGAGTCTGGCGAATCGA
>JADGDW010000154.1 GCA_016744725.1 Candidatus Albibeggiatoa sp. nov. BB20
AAGCGTCAAAGTTAACGTGATTCTAATATCATGCAGGATTGCACGTTTTTAAAAGGCGAGCAGTCCTGAGATATAAAGTTAATATCTTGTGTTACGCAAAATGTAAAAAAGTTTGAAAGAGTAGGGTGGAATAGATGAACCTTTTGGTGTTAGTTATTATGAATAAACTCTCTCTCACCGTATTCCACCACCCCAAGCATATCGCATATTTTGCTGGAAAACGCTCCTACATAAAATGAACAGTTCCTTTATTTACGTAAGGTGAGTTAATATCTTTCTTTAACTTCTTTCCCACACCCCAGATTTGCCGCCTTCTTTTTTAACTAATCTTACTTTATCAATCGTCATGCCCCGATCAACCGCTTTGCACATATCATATATCGTGAGTAAAGCGACTTGCACTGCATTTAATGCTTCCATTTCGACACCCGTTTGACCGCGTGTTTCAACTTTAGTTTGACAATACACTGCATCTTCATCTGGCAACGTTGTGAAATCAACACTGACATGAGTTAGTGCTAACGGATGACAAAGTGGGACTAAATCACTGGTTTTTTTAGAAGCCATAATCCCTGCAATCCGCGCAATACCCAGCACATCGCCTTTTTTATGATTACCTGTTTGAATCCGTGCCAAGGTATCAGCTTGCATATAAATCCAGCCTTCAGCGATAGCAATACGATGGGTTTCAGCTTTATCACCTACATCAACGATATGGGCTTCACCCGCTTGATTAAAATGTGTCAATTCCGACATAGATAGAATCCTTCAATAATGTGTTTTCAAAAACAGTCTGAAATATAGTTATTTTATTTTAAGATAATACAGGACTGGCAGTCCTAAGTTTTAAAACTATTTGATATTTAAAGTATTTCAGGACTGCCAGTCCTCACCTAAGATAGAATTGACTATAGTGCTAAAAACAGTTCACAATGATGACTAATCATAGCCTCTTTCTCTGAACTGATTGTAACTGATATTCCCCGTTTTCCAGCCTAGGCAATCCCAATCTATCCCAAAAATAAATTGACTCATAATAATAGTTAGGTATGCTGCTCACACATTTTGAGCTAACTGCTTTATAATCCTAGACCGAACAACTAAATTTAATATGGTCATAACAAAATCTACCTGAAGTTATGATTTTCTTGACCTTCGGACGACCCTAAGACCAAAGCAAACTCAATGGAGGGATATATGTCTGTGAAATATGCTTACTCATTCCAAGAAGGGGATGGTAAAAATAAAAAATTACTTGGTGGTAAAGGTGCAAACCTTTGTGAAATGACACAAATTGGTTTACGTGTACCGCCGGGTTTTGTAATTACCACAGAAGCTTGCTTGCAATATCTTGAACAAAAAATCTTACCTGATGGTTTAATCGATGAGGTAAAAGGTCATATTCAAGCAGTCGAAAAAGCAAATGGACGCGGCTTTGGTGATGCTAACAACCCATTGTTAGTCTCTGTTCGTTCTGGCGCGGCAATGTCAATGCCTGGCATGATGGATACCATTTTAAACTTAGGCTTAAACTCTGCAACCTTACAAGGTTTGATTCAACATACAGGTGACGAACGTTTTGGCTATGATGCGTATCGCCGTTTTATCCAATTATTTGGCAAAGTCGCGCTAGGGGTTAATGATGAAAAATTTGACGTACATTTTGATCAAGTAAAACAACAAGCAGGGGTCAAAGTTGACGTTGGCTTAAGTGCAGAAAATCTTAAAGAAATTAGCGAACGTTTCCTAATGGTCGTGAGAGAAGAAACTGGTCGTCCTTTCCCTGAAGATGTGTACGAACAACTCGAAATTGCAGTAAAAGCGGTATTTAATTCATGGACAGGTCGTCGTTCTATTGATTATCGCCGTGAATTCAATATTACTCCAGCAATGGCTAACGGCACTGCGGTTAACGTGGTGGCAATGGTATTTGGTAACATGGGTGATGATTGTGCCACAGGTGTGGGCTTTACTCGTGATCCGGGTACAGGCGAAAATCACATGTACGGTGAATACCTTGTTAACGCCCAAGGTGAGGACGTGGTGGCGGGGATTAGAACCCCGAAACCTGTACAGGAAATGGAACAAGAATTACCAGAAATGTACAAGCAGCTAGTGGACTTACGTAATAAGTTAGAAAACCACTATCATGAAGTACAAGATTATGAATACACGATTGAAAAAGGCACTTTATATTGCTTACAAACCCGTAACGGTAAAATGAATGCTGCTGCGATGGTTAAAACATCAGTCGAGTTATTCAACGAAGGTTTAGTATCAAAAGAACAAGCTTTATTGCGTGTTGATCCTGAGCATTTAGAACAATTATTACATCCACGTTTAGACCCTCATGGCACAATCCTGCCACTCGCCCAAGGTTTACCAGCCTCTCCGGGTGCTGCATGTGGTCGCTGTGTGTTTGATGCCGATCAAGCTGAAGTTTTAGGTCGCGGCGGTGAAAAAGTGATTTTAGTTCGTGAAGAAACCAAACCTGAAGATATTCACGGCTTCTTTGCATCACAAGGTATTTTAACCAGTCGTGGTGGCAAAACCTCACATGCTGCAGTAGTCGCACGTGGTATGGGTAAAGCCTGTGTTGCGGGTGCAGAAGGCATTTCTGTGGACACTCGTATGCGTCAAGCCCAAGTTGGCGATGTGACGTTATGCGAAGGTGATGTGATTACCATCGATGGCAGTACAGGTAATGTTTATCTGGGTGAAATCCCAACTATCCCACCTAAATTCTCTGAAGAATTACAGGTTTTATTGGGTTGGGCTGATCAGCTTGCACAAATCAAAGTTATGGCAAATGCAGATACGCCACCAGCCGCACAACGTGCTGTAGAATATGGTGCAATGGGTATTGGCTTATGTCGTACTGAACGGATGTTCAACGAAACTGACCGTTTACCTATCGTGGTTGATATGATTTTGGCGCGTAACCCTGCTGACCGTCAAGTGGCATTGGATAAATTATTACCTATCCAACGTGAAGACTTCAAAGGTATTTTCAAAGCCATGTCACCACGTCCTGTCACAGTACGTTTACTTGACCCGCCAATGCACGAATTCTTACCTACAGAGCAACAGCTTTTAGATGATTTGGATGCTTTGCGTGAATATTGTATTGTAGTTAGAGGTCGTTCTACCGTATTGAATACTTTACGTGACCATTACACATTACCTGCACCATTTGATGCGATGACAGAAGAAACCGTGATTGCTGCAATTGGCAAGAAAGATGAAATGTTACGCAAAGTGCGTGAATTATACGAAGTGAATCCAATGTTGGGTCATCGTGGGGTGCGTTTAGGCTTAACCTTCCCTGAAATTTATGCGATGCAAATCCGTGCGATTTTAGAAGCGGCTGCTGAATGTATCAAAGAAGGCGTAGAAGTGCATCCAGAAATCATGGTGCCTCAGGTGATTACTTCTCAAGAATTGACCCGAGTGAAAAGCTCCGTTGATGAGATTCGTGAACAAGTTGAAAGTCAGCACCGAGTTAAACTTGATTTCAAATTTGGTACAATGGTGGAAACTGTACGTGCATGTACGCGTGCCAAAGAGTTGGCAAATGAAGTGGAATTCTTCTCATTCGGTACTAACGATTTGACTCAAGCCACTTTCTCCTTCTCTCGTGAAGATGCTGAAAACAAATTCTTACCGATGTATAACGACAATGGTATTTTGCAAGATAATCCTTTCGAAGTACTTGATGTAAAAGGTGTCGGTCAGTTGATGCAAATGACGGTGGAATGGGGTCGTAAAACCCGTGCAGGCTTAAAAGTGGGTATTTGCGGTGAGCAAGGCGGTCATCCTGCGTCAATTCGTTTTTGTCATCATATTGATTTAGATTATGTGTCTTGTTCAGCACCGCGTGTCCCAATTGCACGTTTAGCTGCAGCACATGCTAAATTATTAGAAGATAAATACGAAATTGAATAGCAATAATGTGTTTTATCTGATTTAGTTTTTAATTTGTAGGGTGTGGCTGATTCGCATCCTACGTTTTGATTTTTGGAATTATCAAACTCTCAAAATGTCCTCAATATGGCTTTAGAAAAACATCACGGCGGCTGGGTTATTATTTTCAGTTTTATGATTAGCTTAATGCTGGCTATCATGCCATTACCTCAATGGGCAGCAACTTGGCGACCTGATTGGGTTGCACTGGTATTAGTTTACTGGGCGATTGCGACACCACAGCGCGTGGGTGTGGGTGTAGGCTGGTTTATAGGGATATTACATGATGTTTTAAGCGATACACTACTGGGACAGCATTCACTTGGCTATTGTTTACTGGCTTATGCTGGGGTGAAATTACATCGTAGGATTCGAGTGTTTCCTTTATGGCAGCAGGCTGTCGGCATTTTTGTTTTGATTATGATTTCACAAACTATAGATATTTGGATACGTGGTATGTTAGGTCATCCGCCACAAGGCTTGTCATTTATTTATCCTGCTATTACCAGCACATTATTTTGGCCATGGATATTTATTTTACTGCGCGATATGAAACGGGCTTATCAAGTATTTTAAAAATACCTAAATATAAGATTTTAGGACTGCTCCAGTCATTCTTATTATTCAATTTGCGGATATAGTCCAGCAACCATTTGTTTGTATTCTTCTAAATTGCTCACCTTAAAAATCAATGTTCTCCAGACACAAAAAAGCGATAAAGCCAACCCATAATAGCCTTACCGCTTTCTTTATATCTTAAACTTCTTCCAAAATATGTAATACTTCTTCTAGCTCTCTGACAAGCTGCGGAATCAGTTGCTGATTGTCTGGCATATTCGCTTCTGCATCCTCTTCTAAACGATGTTTTGCACCACCGATAGTAAAGCCGTGCTCATACAGAAGACTGCGGATTTGACGGATCAAAACCACATCTTCATGTTGATAGTAGCGACGGTTGCCTCTACGTTTAATGGGCTTCAGTTGGGTAAATTCCTGTTCCCAGTAACGTAATACGTGAGGTTTAACCGCACATAACTCACTGACTTCCCCTATCGTAAAATAACGCTTAGCGGGGATGGCAGGTAGCTCATTATTGCTCGACGGATCCAGCATATCCTTCTACTCGCGCTCTTAGTTTTTGACCAGGTTTAAAAGTAACTACACGTCTTGCACTAATAGGTATTTCTTCGCCTGTCTTAGGGTTACGCCCCGGACGTTCATTTTTTACGCGCAAGTCAAAATTACCAAAACCTGATAATTTAACTTGATCACCTTTTTCTAACGCACAGCGAACTTCTTCAAAGAACATATCCACCATTTCTTTGGCTTCGCGCTTATTTAAGCCCAATTCTGCAAATAATTTCTCTGCCATTGCAGCTTTTGTTAGTGCCATTTTTACTTCCTTAGTTCAGCATTCAATCGATCTTCAAAGGTTACGAGTAATTTTGAAATTACTTCATCAACTTCCGACTCGGTTAGATTGCGCGAAAATGCCTGAAAAATCAAGCCCATTGCTAAACTTTTTTTGCCTAATTCTATACCTTTGCCTTCATATACGTCAAATAACTGTGCATCAATTAGGATTTCTGGGGCATTTTCCCATACACAATCTAGCAATTCTTTCCATGTAACTTGTTGAGAAATAAGCAAAGATAAATCACGACGTACAGATGGGTATTTAGAAATCGCTGCAAACTTCGTCACTTGTTTAGCAAGCACATCATCTAATTGTAATTCAAATAAAAAGACTGGGGCAATTAAATCTAATTCCGTCATCAATTGAGGATGCAGTGCACCAACTAAACCAATTTGCTTTTCATTTTGGAAAATAGCCGCCGTTTGTCCGGGGTGCAAGGCTTCATGTTCTGTAGGTTTGAAGTGATAAGGAATCGCTGCTAATTTCAATAAAGCTTCAACATCGGCTTTGACATCATAAAAATCAATTGCTTGGTGTTTAACATCCCATTGCTCTGGATAACGTGAACCACAGGCGACCCCTGAAATACACGGCTGTTGTAATAAATCATCATCGGTTTTGATGAAGCGCAAACCTGTTTCAAATAAGCGAATACGGGATTGTTGGCGTTTTTGATTATATTGTAATGCTTGTAATAAGCCTGTCCACAAATTCGTCCGCATCACTGCCATATCGCTGGCAATCGGATTGGCTAAGGCAATTGCGCCCGCTTTTGGATTCACTTTTTGTTGCAATTCAGGGTCAACGAAACTGTATGTAATCGCTTCTTGATAGCCATTTTGAGTCAGTGCTGCTTGTAATTGACGAATGCTTAATTCAGGCTGTTTACTCAAATTTAAACTGGCTTGTGGTGGACGGCTAGGGATATTGTCATAACCGTGAATCCGCGCGATGTCTTCGATTAAGTCGACTTCGATTGCCATGTCAAAACGAAAACTGGGTGGTTGTACTGTCCAGTTATCCCCATTTTGTGTGATGTTCATGCCTAAACGCTGCAAAATGTCAGTGACTTCCGCTGTTGGAAATCCGAGACCTAATATTTTTTTGATTCGGCTGCTGCGTAATTCGATGCTTGGAGTTGATGGTAAATCCGCTTCTGAGACGACTTCAATCACTTCGCCTGCTTGACCGCCTGTGATGTCTAATAATAAAGCGGTGGCACGTTCTATCGCTTTGCGTTGCAATTGGAAATCCACACCACGCTCGAAACGAAATGAAGAATCCGTGTGTAAACCATAATGTCTGGCACAACCTGCTAAATTTTTTGGAGTGAAAAACGCACTTTCTAAGAAAATATCCACCGTATTGTCTGTAACCGAAGAATCTAAACCCCCCATCACACCCGCTAAAGCTAAGGCTTGTTTATGATCGGCAATCACTAAGGTGTTTTCGTCTAATTCAATTTCTTGTTCGTCGAGTAAAGTCAATTTTTCACCCGCTTGTGCCATCCGTACTTTTATACCGCCAGAGAGTTTATTTAAGTCAAATGCGTGCATCGGTTGACCCAGTTCCAACAATACATAATTGGTAATATCGACCACGGGGCTGATGCTGCGAATATCACTGCGACGTAATTTTTCTTGCATCCATAATGGAGTCTGCGCTTTGACATTGACGTTTTTAATCACTCGACCGACATAACGCGGATTGGCTTCAGGGCTGAGGATTTCCACTGGCAAGGTATCGCTAATTTCAGCAGGGATTTGAGGAATTTCAACGGTGGAAACATCTTGACGTGTTAGCAAACCCAATTCACGTGCAAAGCCTGCAATGCTGAGGCAATCACCACGGTTAGGGGTAATATCAATATCAATACTGGTGTCGTTGAGATTTAAATAATCATGAATGTCTTGACCCACAGGTGCATCACTGGCAAGTGGCATTAAACCATCTATATTATCTTCTAAGCCTAATTCTTTGGCAGAGCAGAGCATTCCGTGAGAAGGTTCACCACGCAATTTCGATTTTTTGATTTTCATTGTGCCGACTTTGCCACCGACCATTGCGGTAGGGACTTTCATGCCTTCGCACACGTTAGGCGCACCACAGACAATGTTAAGCGGTTCATCTTGACCGACGTTGACGCTACACACGCGCAATTTATCTGCATTGGGATGCGGCTGGACAGATAGCACTTCACCAATCACAACTTTAGTAAATTCACCTGCCACAGGCTCAAAACTATCGACTTCTAAACCCGCCATGGTAAATTGCTTCACTACTTCTTGTGTATCAATAGCAGGATTGACCCATTCTCTAAGCCAGCTTTCACTGAATTTCATAATTGTTGTTTCCGTATCCTAAAGCATTTTATTTTAGAGGGGCATGATAGCAAATGTGGGGCGGTTTTTCGATTTCTGATGGAAGTAATTATGTGATACTAATTTGACCAGCTTTCAGATTCATCTCGTCTGCAAGAATTTTGGGAGACCGCAAATTTACGCTGTTCTTCTAGTTTTTTTTCTAATTTTTGCTTGGTTTCTGAATCAACAGGCAAAGCTAAAGGAATATGAAAGCTTATTTTATGTGTAGAAGTATTTGAATTATTTGATTTACCCCCAGCACTTAAATCAAGAAAGTTAACAACTTTGAGTTTTGCTTGTGCATTTGTTCCAGTATCCTCGTTAACAACAACTGCAACATCAAAGTTAATTAAAAACATGTGCATACCTAAATCAGTTAACTCTCCAAAATATGACGATGCTTTTGAATTACTATATTGGTGAGCAGGATTAACAAATCCTCCATGCTCTCTAACAACTTCTTGTGCCTCAGAAACCCCCACAACAATTTGAGATAAAGCTTCTTTTACAAAGTCTTTGAGTTCCATAGTATTTTCCTTGACTAAGCATTAATTTACCTAACTTGTTAAATTTTCTCATTTTTTAAATAAGAGTTAAAAATTTTATCACAACTAATAAAGTTCATATCTTCATTTTCGTTAGAAATAATAGTTTGCACTTTTGGACTTAATGAACTTGTGCCTTAGATATTTCATTACATATAGTCTTTGAAGTCATCAAGTGGCGCATCAAAATCATCCGCAAGTTTATACTTTACTTTTGAACATCCAAACATACGCTTTTTTAGGCTGATTTTCTTGCTGTTATTTTTACCTTTATTCGCTCTTTATATGAACTGTCTTCCACAATCTTTACACATCATCTTTGGCTTTTTGTTATGAATCGTTCCATTTTTTATATAATTTGATGAACCACATTTTGGACAAACCACCATGCTTCACTCCTAATTCTCTCTTTACGCTCATAATATCAAAATACCACTACTTTGATAGGACTACCAAAAAATCGTGGTGAAAATCTTAAATGAAAAATGACTTAAATGGAATGGATTAAAAGGGGTGTAACATTGATAAAAGCAGCGGTTTGCAGCTAAAGAATCGAAATGAGATGCCCATACAAGACTCAAGCATGAGATGTATGAGCAGAGAGAGTGATTACGCTTCAATACGTTTTAAAGGTTTAAATTGTGGAGAATCAGGGTTTTTTGCCAATGCTGCCCAAGGGTCTACCTGTGAAATTTCCTGAGAAGCTAAGAACCGCTCATGTAATGACTTACGTTCTCCTGCATCATCCACAATAATCTCTTGCACATATTTTAAACCCACACGTTCAATCCAAGGTGCTGTCCGTTCCAAGTAATGGGCTTGTTCACGATACAACTGCATAAACGCACCACAATATTCTTGGACTTCTTGTTCCGTGGTTACTTTGCACAATAAATCTGTAACCCGAACCTTAATACCACCGTTACCACCAATATGTAATTCCCAACCTGAATCCACAGCGACCACGCCGAAATCCTTAATCGTTGCTTCAGAACAATTACGCGGACAACCCGAAACGGCAATTTTGAATTTATGCGGAGTCCAAGAACCCCATGTCATTTTTTCTAATTTAATTCCCATGCCTGTTGAATCCTGTGTGCCAAACCGACACCAATCCGAACCCACACAGGTTTTCACCGTCCGCAATGCCTTGCCATACGCATGACCTGAAACAAAGCCCGCTTTATTCAAATCTGCCCAAATATGTGGCAACTGCTCTTTAGTTAAACCAAATAAATCGATACGTTGACCGCCCGTGACTTTGACCAATCTCACATCATATTTATCTGCAACATCTGCAATAGCGCGTAATTCAGCAGGATTAGTCACACCGCCCCACATCCGAGGGACAACCGAATAAGTTCCATCTTTTTGGATATTGCCGTGCGCTCGTTCGTTGATAAAACGTGACTGACCATCATCTTCAGCTACATCAGGGAAACTGCTAATCAGATAATAATTCAAGGCAGGGCGACAAGAGACACAGCCATCAGGCGTTTTCCAATCTAAAGCTTCATATACGGCATGAATGCTAGTTAAGTTTTGTTTAATAATTTCGTCTTTAACTTCATCATGGGTTAAATCAGTACATTTGCATAATGGCTTGTGCGCGGGAGAAGCTGAATAATCATTGCCCAAAGTTGACGCTAATAATTGCTCGACCAAAGCAGTACATGAACCGCAAGAGCTAGACGCTTTAGTATGGGTACGCACATCATCAACCGTGAATAAATTCTTTTTCACAATCGCGTTAACAATGTCGCCTTTGCACACACCGTTACAGCCACAGACTTCAGCATCATCAGGCATGGTCAAAATATGATTTTCATCACCGTGACCGCTATCACCTAAATGGGCTTGACCAAATAATAATTTATCCCGCATTGAACTGATATCGGTTTCATCGCGCATCAATTGGAAATACCAAGAGCCGTCTAAAGTCGCACCGTATAACACTGCACCAATGATTTTATTGTCTTCAATCACTAATTTTTTATAAACGCCAAGGCTGGGGTCTTGGAAAATAATGTCTTCACTGCCATCTGTGCCTGTGAAATTACCCGCTGAGAATAAATCAATGCCCGTGACTTTCAATTTTGTTGA
>JADGDW010000155.1 GCA_016744725.1 Candidatus Albibeggiatoa sp. nov. BB20
ATTTACAACTGTACTACCCTCTGGCGGCACAAATTCATACGCACCAATATCACATGTGCTAGAACGAGCAGTACCACGTTGATCTAAATCTTCACATAAACTGTTACCCGCATCAACACCAACCGAATTACCATACAGTATGATTGTTGAGGTTAAACCATCATTATCTGCTGGAGAGGATGCCAGTTTAGGGTCTACGGATAATTCTGCTGTGGTTAAACCATTACTCAAACAACTACCGTCTTCAATAATATTATTGCTACCTAAAACAGTACTTGAAGTGATATAACACTCTGACTCAGAGGGGGTTGAAGAGTTGGCTAAAATACTGTTGTTCATGGTCAAACTACTATCTTCAACATAAATACTAGTACCATTGCCATGTGTACTGCCAGAATCAGCTCTGAGTGTATAATTTTCTGAAAATGTGGAGTTATTTACCGTTAAAGTCGAGCTGCTAGCAATAATAGCTCCCCCTCTATTTGCACTATTCTTATAGAAAGTTGAGTTTGTCACTTCGACTACAGAATTTTGTGTAAGTGAAATCGCACCACCACTGAAAAAATCTTCACTCATGCTATTATTCACAAATGTGCTATTAGCAATTGAAACTAAACCGCTATCCCATACTCTAATTGCAGCACCGCCTTGATGTGCTTGATTACTATCAAAGGTAGAATTAGTGATTGTAATATAATTATTACCATTCTTAATTGCAATTGCGCCACCGTCAGCCTGTGATACAGCCTTATTTGATTTGAACAAGCATTGATCTATTGTGGCTGTTGCCTTCCCTTCAAAAATTATTGCACCACCATTATTATCATTACCTGATGTTTGAGCATTTTGCATAGTTAAGTTTTTAAGCGTGACTGATTTGTTACCATTAGGTAAATAAAATAAACGGGTTGAATTGCCTCCATCAATGATGACAGAATTGCTTTGCCCATCAATGCTAAGGTCTTTATTGATCGTAATTTCAGAACTTAGATTAATTGTGAGTGAGTCAGAAAAAGTAATAGTCCCGCCAGCACAAGCCTCAGTCACTGCCTGACGTAAAGAACCTGAGCCATCATCATTTTCATTAGTGACAACTGAATTACAACTGGTCTCTGGTGTCGCGGATATTTCCTCACTATAATCACTGGTTAAAGCATTGGACTGACCTGAATGTATTGGCGTATAGGTTTCAACCACAAAATAATATTTTGTACCTTCGGTTAAATCTGTAATATTTTGATTACTTATTGATTTATCTGCTGTATTCACACTGTTATCGTATGAATCAGAACTTGTACCATAGCGAATGGTGTAATAGCCATCATCGCTTGTATAAGCAATCGGTGTCCAAGCAATTTGTACTTCAGTCTCTGATATTACCGTTGCAGTCACATTGCTCACAGGGACAGTTTGAGTATTAAGCCAGTCACTATCAATGTTTTCAAGGCTACTGGGATTTTCCGCACTGCTTAAGGCGTTATAACTAAAATCACCTGCATTCAAACTAAAAAAATTAGTTAGATCAGGAATTTCACCTGTTAAGGTATTTTTATATAACAATAAATCCGTCAAGCTAGTTGGTAAATTACTCGGGATTGAACCTGTTAATTTATTTGAGTGAAGATATAAAAGCTGAAGGTTAGATGGAAAATCAGTTTCCATTGAAGTAAGTTGATTATTATCTAGTTTCAATTCTATTAATTCGGATAAATCGCTAACACCTTGCAAATCGCCCGTTAAATTGTTTGTGCTTAAATGTAACTCTTGTAGTTGGCTCAATGCACTTAAATCTGGAATTTCGCCTGTTAAATTTAGCCCATCACGCAATATTGCGACTACATTAGTTGCTGGGTCATCACAAATTACACCAGACCAATCACATGGTGCATCTGTTTTAAGCCAGTTATTGCCTGATTTATCTGACCAGTTATGCCCTTCTGTTGCAACATACAAGCTCACTAACGCCTCACATTCAGAAGTAGGAATGTCAGTTTGAGCTAAACATAAATTATCAAAAACTGATTGAGGTGCATCTATAATTAGGGATGGCTCAGCATCTCCGCCAGATTGTAATTCATTATTTTGTCCCCAACACCATGCTTCTCCTCCAACAATTGCACAGCGGTGCTTATCTATACTACTGTCCAATACAGTAATATCCGTATTGATTGTCGTTGCATAAGGACTCACTTGGCTTCCATCAAGTTCATTAGCCAACTGCGCAATATCATCACTACCCCAACATTGGACTGCCCCACCACTAAATAAAGCACAAGTACTTGAATGGCCTGTCGAAACATCAGTGACTCCACTATTGTCTGGGATTGCTTGTACAGGAGAGGCTTGTCCTCCTATACTGCTTGATAATGTTCCATTACCCAATTGCCCTTCATCATTAAGTCCCCAACACAACACGCCGCTATCAACAACCGCGCAAGCATGTTCAAATTTGGCACTGACTTTTGTTGCTCCAGATAATATGCCTGAAACCGTATTTGGCGTGGTTTCATCAGTATTACTGTCATTTCCTAATTGGCCATTATTGTTGCGCCCCCAGCATTTAACCGTACCACTGGCAATCACTGCACACGTAAAATCTTCACCTGTGGCAATATCCGTTACACTTGTTAAATCTTTGACAGTCACTGGTGTTAATTGCGAATCAAATGAGGCATCCCCCAATTTTCCATAATCATTATTTCCCCAGCACTGCATATTATTATCTACAATTGCACATGTATTGGAGTAGCCTGCAGAAATTTTTGTAACCTTACTTCCAGCTCCAAGACCAGATACATCAACAGCGATACTGCTTGCCGTTGTATTACCTGTGCCTAATTGACCAGAGTCATTATTCCCCCAGCATTTCACACCACCATCTACAATTGCACACGCGTGATTAGTTCCAGCGGTGACGGCAGTTGCACCATCAGAAATCCCAATAACATAAGATGGATATTGAGTATTTTCCGCTGTTCCATCACCTAGACTATTATTATCATTACTGCCCCAACAACGTACTTTTCCTATGTCAGTCACCACACAAGAAAAGCCATTACCTGTGGCAATATCTGTTACATCAGTCAACGCGATAGATGCAGCATAGACTGGCATTGATAAGCTAAATATAAAGACAATGAACAATCTGCTAACAACCATAATGGGAAAAGCAGAAGTCAGTAAAATACGATGAACTAATGACAGAATCATCAGAGCCAGTTGAGACAGAAAAGCCTTTAACAAGCACCCTGTCCGATATTTTAGTCTAAACATAACAAATTTCCTTTAAAGCCTCTTTCATACAAAGAGCACTTATGAATCAGATTATTACCTAAAAAGTAAGCAAATTTCAGACATATTGGCTATAGTATAGATGATTTTAAGCAGGTAATAAGTACCGTTTGTCATCGCCAAGTTAACGATGAGTAAGGATAATAACTGAGGTTCAATCTAAAAAATAATTTTTATTATTTACTATGGAACAAGAATATTTCACTGTATAATCAAAGCCATCATATAAAATAACGGCTAAAAATAATGACTGATAAAAAAGTTGAAATCCTTGAAAAAATAACGTGCCATGCAGGATTTTTCACACTCAATCGCTACAAATTAAGACATAGTTTATTTTCTGGAGGCTGGAGTAATGAGTTGCTACGAGAAGTATTAGAGCGTGGACATGCTGTTGCCGTATTGCCTTACGATCCAGTAACCGATAATGTGGTTTTAATAGAACAATTTCGCCCCGGTGCAATGGTGGCAGAACATAATCCACCTTGGTTGTTTGAAATTGTGGCTGGCATTATTGAACCGAATGAACAGCCTGAGCAAGTTGCTGATCGAGAAATGCAAGAAGAAGCGGGTTGTGAAATTTTAGATCTAAAACCTATTTATCACTTTTTTGTTAGCCCCGGCGCAGTTTCAGAAACCACACAATTGTATTGTGCCAAAGTCGATACAAGCAATATTTCGGGACTACATGGTGTAGAAGCCGAAGATGAGGACATCAAAGTGCATGTTATGTCCTATCAACAAGCCATGCAAATGTTAAATGAAGGACAGATTATGTATGCTCCAGCCATTATGGCCTTGCAGTGGTTAGCATTAAACCGAGATGCAGTGCGCCAAGACTGGAACAGCTAATATTTATAGTCAATTTTGGCTTATATATTAGGACTGGCAGTCTTTTTATACTTTAAATATCAAACACTTTTGAAATCAAGGACTGCCAGTCCTGTATTACTTTAAAATAAAACGACTATAATCAATGCTTCAAGTGCCTAAAAGTCTTCCCAATCATCGTCATTATGTCCACCATGCCCTGCTTTTAAATGGGGTTTTTGATGCGGTGGCAGTACATGGGCTGCATGTTCAGTGGTCATAGCATGGCTTAATTGATGTAAACGACTATGGTTATCATGCTCCAATATATCATCATATAACAAGTCATTATCTATTGTGAAAAAGTCGGTTTGCTCACGTAAAATCAATGCTTGCTCAGCCATAGACTCACTGGCAGAAGCCGCTTCTTCCACCATTGCCGCATTTTGCTGAGTCATTTCATCCATCTGAGTCACGGCTTTATTAACCTGATGAATACCTGATGATTGTTCCTGACTGGCAGCGGAAATTTCTGAAATAATGTCGCTGACTTTTTTCACACTGGTAACTATTTCATCTAAGGTTTCCCCAGATTTATTCACTAATTTAGTGCCTTCATCAACTTTAATGACACTGTCTTGAATCAAATTTTTGATTTCTTTAGCCGCCGAGGCACTACGTTGAGCAAGATTACGTACTTCGCTGGCAACCACAGCAAAGCCTCGACCTTGTTCACCTGCCCGTGCCGCTTCCACCGCCGCATTTAACGCAAGCAAGTTGGTTTGGAATGCAATATCATCAATCACATCAATAATATCCGTGATTTCGCGGCTGCTGCTACTAATCTCATTCATTGCCGTGACGGCTGAGCCTACAACTGCTCCTCCTTTCTCTGCCAAATTACGTGCATTAATAGCAAGCTGGGTGGCTTGAGTGGCATTGTCTGCATTTTGTTGCACGCTGCTGGTCATTTCCTGCATACTGGCGGCGGTTTCTTCTAATGCAGAAGCTTGCTCTTCAGTCCGTTGATTAAGACTTAAATTGGCTTGGGAAATTTCTTCCGCTGCGGTTTTAACCGAACGCGCTGAATTGATGATGGTTGTCATACTTTCAGTTAATTTAGCAATCGTGATGTTGGCATCATTTTTAAGCTGCTCCAACTCACCACGGTAATCTCGTTTAATCGTTTGGGTTAAATCACCTTGAGATAAGGCTGAAAAAATAGTCGCAATATCGCCTACTGCAACTTGATTAAATTCTATGATTTTATTCACACTGGCACTAAAGGTATGGAAAAAGTCAGTTTTATCTTCCAGACCAATACGTTGGCTAAAGTCCCCTTCTGATGCGGCTTGAATGACGCTACTGATTTCTTTTTCAGTCGCCACTTGAGTGGTAATCTCGCGCCATTCTGCAACAGTCCCCACTCGCTCACCTTCAGCATTAATAATAGGTGTGGTTACAGATGCAATTACGCATTCTCCCACATTAAATTTAGAAATATAGCTAGAGGTTAAATCATCAACTAATTTGCGCTGATGAGCGGGGTTTTTATGGAAATTATCCACACAAGTGCCAAGCAGATTATTTACATCGAAGTGTGGAAATTGGGCTTTTACTTTGTCAGTAGACAATAAATCATAAGCTGATTTGTTTGCATAGACGATATTAAATCCCGTATCCGTGATGAAAACACTGGTTGTGACGCTATCGAGAGCTGCGGTTAAGCGTAGAGCTTCGTCAGCGACTTGCTTATCAGATGTTGCCCGTTTTTGTAATTGGTGCTGCATTTGTTGCAAAATGTGTAATAAATTGCCCGTTTCATCTTTAGAATCAACCTTAATTTGGCTGCTTAAATCACCGTCTTTAATCGCCGTAGCAACCATACTGGCTTGAGTTAAGCGTGCAATAATCCCCGTCCAAATCAAATAGGCTAACAATGTTGATAACAGTACGATAATAGCAATAGACGCTAAAATATAGATAAGGTTTAAATAGGCCTGTTTGCTTAAGTTTTCCGCCTGCCATTCCAAATCACTGGCTAATTGTTTTTGAATTATGATTAATACTTCAATTTTTTCAGTCTGCATTTTTGACCAATACTCAGGGGCTACCGTGGCTATTTGCTCAGGGTCTTGGCTCAATGCAATTTTTTCCATTCGCTGAGTTTCTTGTAAAAAACCGCCTTGGAATGTTTGTTGATAAAAGGCTTTTTGTTGTTCAACAAAATAAGTGTTAACCGCCCGTTCAAATAACAGCTTTTGTACAGCAGAGAGCTCTATATATTTGCGATATTGTTCAGGGGTAAAATGTTGTTGACTGAATACCATTGTGAGTAGAGAACGTTCAATTGCAACTATTTCTTGAGCTTGTAAAAAATTGATATAAGCTAATTCATAATGGAAAATGCTCTGCTCTGTATCCACACTTGCCAATTGCATCACAAAGTCTAAGATAACCTCATTGAGCTCAGAATATAGTTGCATTGCTTGGTCAGGCACGATTTGACGTGCGCTCACCTTATTCCGCATCGGATCCAAATCATCTAAACGTTGTATCACTTGATTCAAATTTATTTGTAAACTTTTATCATAATTATGGATTTTGAAGTCTGCTACAAATTGTTTTAAAGCCTGTATACTTTCAGCGGTACGTTCCGCTTCATATTCCAGTTGAGTGACATATTTATTATCTTGACTGCGCAAATGCAACACGCTAATCAAATGTTCACGCTGGATTTCATATACTAAATTGCTTAATTTAATTGAAAGATGGACTAATTCATCTAATTTTTTCATCTTATCGTAAGTTTGATATTTTTCGACCGTACCCATGTAGGCAAAAAATAATAAGCCCATAATCGGTAAAAAAATCATGAGACTCAGTTTGTATTTAATGCCCAAGTTAGCAAGCCAGCGTTTCATATTGTATACCTTATGATTGATCCACTTGCTCAAGTACAGCAAGTTCTTGTGAATTTAATAGCTTATCTATTTCCAATATAATCACCATTTTATCTTCAACGGTGGCTAAACCTTTGATAAATTCGATACTAATAACACTGCCAAAATCAGGAGCGGGTTTAATTTCACTTTCAGGCATATCATAAACATCAGATACTGCATCAACCACAACGCCCATAATCCGACTTTTACCTGTCGCAGGATTCACCACTCGCACCACCACAACCACAGTCATTGCACCATAGGCCAATTTATCTAAGCCAAAGCGTAAACGTAAATCAATGATAGGTACAATTGTGCCGCGTAAGTTAATGACACCACAAATATAATCAGGAGTATTAGGAATTGGGGTGACTTTGCTCCAACCTTTAATTTCCTGTACCCGCAAAATATCCACTGCATACTCTTCAGTCGCTAGTACAAATGTAAGATATTTATTTGCAATGTGTTGTTGCACATCATCTGGCATCGTGCTCATTATGGTTGCTCCTCAAGAATTATCTACAGACAATCCCATCTATTAGACTCGGAATTCAATAATATTCACGCTTTAACTGGTTTCTAAAAACGAGGCATTATTTCTACGAGAAGGTAAATTAATATTGTAATGACTACGGAACAAATGTAACAAACCTGCTGTATCTAAAATCAGAGCAACTTCACCATTACCTAGAATAGTTGCGCCTGAAATGCCAGGAATCTGCTTGTAATTAGTCTCTAAACTTTTTATCACAATTTGCTGCTGTGATAGTAATTCATCTACAAATAAACCAATTTTTTGTCCATCGCCTTCCACGACAACAAGTAAACCCTGTTCTAAATTAGTTAAATCGGTGTTGACTTCAAATAAATCATACAAGCGCAAAATAGGAATATATTCATCACGTAGTTTATAAACTTCAGCTTGTCCTGCTAATTCATTGACATATTTTTTATTAACCCGTAAAGATTCAATAATTGATAGCAATGACAAAATATAAATTTGTTGACCTACACGAATTAATTGGCCATCTAAAATAGCTAAAGTCAGAGGCAAGCGGATTGTAAATGTTGTCCCTTGTCCACGCCGTGAATACACATCGATACTGCCCGCTAAGGAGCGAATATTACGCCGCACCACATCCATGCCAACCCCTCGTCCAGACAAATCGCTAACTTGAGTGGCGGTTGAAAATCCAGGGTGAAAAATAAATTCATAAATTTGTTCATCAGTTAAAGTATCTTCCGTCCCAATCAGCCGTTTTTCAATCGCTTTTTGACGAATTTTATCGACATTAAAACCTGCACCATCATCACTAATTTTAATAATAATACTGCCACTTTGGTGAAATGCGTGAAGCCGCAAAGTTCCTGTTTCAGGTTTACCTTGTGCAACTCGTTCATCAGGCATTTCAACACCATGATCTAAGGCATTACGTACTAAATGAACCAGCGGATCGCCGATTTTTTCTAAAACTGTTTTATCTAGCTCAGTTTGTTCCCCAGATAATTCTAAATGAATTTTTTTACCTAATTGAGTGCTTAAATCATGTACTAAACGCGGAAAACGGCTGAATGAAAAACTAATAGGCAGCATCCGAATTCGCATGACACTTTCTTGCAATTCACGGGTATTGCGCTCTAGTTGTGCTAAACCATTGCGTAAACTGTCTATTTGCTCATTATCGAAATTTTCGCCAATTTGGTCTAACATCGATTGAGTAATCACCAGTTCGCCGACAATATTGATTAAAGAATCTACCTTATCAATACCCACTCGAATCGAGCTGGTTTCAGAACTATTGTTTTTTTCTTTAATATGCGCTTTATTAACAGTTTGTTGGGTATTATCAATATGTTGTGGTGTCTCAGAAAGGTGAGCTTGCTCTACAGTTTGAGCTATATCAACACTGACCGCTTTTTGATTATTTGCTTCAGAAACAGATTTAGGTTCTATTATTTGAGCTTGTGTTACCGCCTGATTTGAATTTGTTTCGCTGATTTCAATTTCAGTGGTTTCTGATTTTACTGTATTTGACTCTAGTAATTGAATATCTAACTCACAATCCCCTTCAACCCATTCAAAAATTTCTTCAATATCTGTTTTATCAACTGTTGTGAGCAGTTCCAAGTCCCAATTTAAATAACAGCCTCTTGGATTTAATTCAGTAAATTCAGGTAATGTACTATGATTTGGAATAATTTTAAGCGAGCCTAATTCTTCAAGTTCTCTGAATAAATTGATCGGATCATTGCCCGTTATCAGCATATCCTCATAAGGTTTAAAGCTGATCGCCCAAGTTTTTGGCTCTGGCACGGGTTTTTCAATAAGGTCGTCAGCTTGGTTTTCAGATGCAACAATATCTCTGTTGCTAGAATTCGGCTGGATAACAATATCTTGTTCTGGAAATGCTTCTTGCTGTATCGGCGCACTGAGAATGGCTTCTAAACTGTTTTGACAGGCTTTGACTTCATTTTCATCCACAGGCGAGCCATCTTGTAAGCCATCAAGCTGCATTCTTAAAATATCAACAGTGTGCAAGAGCAAATCAATGATATTTTGGGTCACCAAATGTTCACCATTACGCACTTCATCAAGCAGGGTTTCTGCAACATGGGAAAAATTAATCACCTGTTCATATTGGAAAATGCCTGCACCACCTTTAATCGAGTGTACACAACGAAAAATGCTATTCACTTGCTCTTTGTCTATTTCCCCAATTTGTACATCGAGCAAAGTAGATTCCATTGCATCTAAACTTTCAAGACTTTCTTCAAAAAATAGTTTTTTGACTTCCGTCATATCTACAGACATAGGCTACCCCAATACTTTTCGCACCGCCATAAGCAGTTTATCAGGATTAAAAGGCTTGATAATCCAACCTGTTGCCCCTGATTTTTTGGCTATTTGTTTTTTTTGTGGATCGGTTTCTGTTGTCAATAGCAAAATGGGTTTAAAGCGATAATTGGGCAAAGCACGTAACTCTTTGACCAAAGACAAACCATCTAATAATGGCATATTGACATCAGTTATCACTAAGTCAAACGTATGGCTTTGTGCTAATCGTAATGCAGCTTGACCATTGTCTGCCTGCATAACCTCATGGCTGGCTTCAGTTAAAGTGTAAGCTAGCATTTGGCGCATCGCAATTGAATCATCACTAATTAGGATGTGAGCCATTTGTGACACCATTGTTCTGGGCAGAAAATATTCATTTAGTATAATCTATATTAGGTTGTTGTTTAATAGGTTTATGAAAGCAAGATTATTTAATTTAGTCAATAATGATAAAACCCACAGATTTAAAAATGATCGTTTTACTCATTTCTACTATTATTACCTGT
>JADGDW010000283.1 GCA_016744725.1 Candidatus Albibeggiatoa sp. nov. BB20
AAGTTAGAGTTTTTATATTTTCTAAGTTTGTTATATTTTTATGTATGTTTAGTTTGTCTAAATAGTTTTGAATCTGATTTTTAGTCATAAGAGTCCTACCTTTTGGCTGCTGTAATTAAAAGACAATTGTACTTTTTATATATTTAAGACTACATGATAAAATGGATATTGGCGAGATTATTGGAATGAGCTAATGATCTGAATTGTATAGTCAATTTCGGTTTGTATGTTAGGATCAACAGTCTTTTTATATTTTAAATATCAATCAGTTTAAAATAAAACAACGATATTCAAACACTCATTCCCAGCACAACACAATAAGTTTAATCAACACAGTTTATTATCTATTTAAGGAGCGAGCAATGCAACAAGAAGACCCGATGAGAAAGACCGAGTGTGATAGTAACGAGCCATTTGCTTTGCGGGTACTTGGCGACAGCATGGAACCCGAATTTAGAGAAGGCCATATCATTATCATTGATAAGGATGCCGTGGTCAGCAATGAAAGCTATGTATTAGCAGTATTGGAAGATGAGTATATTTTTCGGCAATTGATTATTGATGAACAGAAAAGCTTTTACTTAAAACCCCTTAACGACAAATACCCGACTGTTCCCATTTCTGGGGTGGATGCGGTGAAAGGTGTCATTGTGCAACGTAGTGGTACACGCCGCAAAGAGCATAAACATTATTTGTAATGCTATAATGAGGTGTCTAGTACACCTTTTTTTTACGACTTCGAATCACATCCCCTTATGTTAATCCTACGCATTGTCAGTATTTTATTCCCCATCTTTTTCATTGTATTCATTGCTTATTTATATACTCGTTATCGCCCCGTCGATATGCGCATCCCCAATCAACTCAATATGGATGTATTTATTCCCGCACTGCTCATCACGATTTTATCTGACAAATCATTCGACCTGATGCACTACCAACAATTGGCTTTAGTTTGGGTTAGTATCATTTTATTAACAGGTATTTTGTTATTACCTTTTGCTGCGAGGCTTAAGATTCAGGCAAAAACTTTTATTCCACCAATGATGTTTGGTAACACGGGCAATATGGGTATTCCTATCGTATTATTTGCTTTTGGTGCAGATGCGTTACCGATTGCCGCATTGTTGTTTATTTTGTCCACGATGCTTAATTTCATTGTGACCAATTCGATTATGGGGCAACACACGAAATGGTGGCATATTTTCCGTTTACCAATGGTGATCGCGACTTTATTGGGTATCACTCTTAGTCTGTTGCAGATTCAATTACCAGAATGGCTACTTGTTCCCCTTGATATGTTGGGACAAATTGCAGTGCCGTTGATGTTATTTACTTTAGGCGTGCGCTTGATTGACATTGATTTTAATTATTGGCGGATTGGTTTGCTAGGCGGTATTGTGTCGCCTGTGATTGGAATTTTATTATATGTATTGGTGCAACCGTATTTAACTATTCCTGAATCACAACAAAGTGTGTTATTAATTTATTGTGCTTTGCCACCTGCAGTAGTGAATTATATTTTTGCCGAACAATATCACCAAGAACCACACAAAGTTGCATCCATCGTATTAATTGGTAATGTATTGAGTTTGATAAGTTTGCCGATTGCATTGGCATGGACGTTATAAAAATATCCATACCCTGCTCATATTAGTTAGCCGCAAGGCCTATTGGATTTGAAACCGTCACTTGAATTCGTGGATTTTTCAAACGATTATTTGCAATAGGTTGGCTAGAGCCTAAGCCTTTGACGATTAAACGATTTGAGGCAATGCCTTGACGCATTAAAGCAAAACGCACCGAATTGGCTTGACGATAAGACAAACCATCATTGAAATCACTACTGCCACGCGCGGCGGTATGTCCTTCGATTAAAGCTTGTTGTTTCGGATATTTTTGTAAAAACTGAGCAATTTGCTGAATAGCAGCTAAATCTTCTAATTTTTTCTGATTTTCATCGAATAATGGAGGGCTTGGTAAAACAAAGGCCATCCCATTATTTATTTTGTAAGATTCCATTTTTATTGAAGGCGGAGGACTCGTAGTCGGTTCACGCAAGCTATGAAGAAGTGATATTGCTTTTTTAGGCTGCTTATCAACTTTTGCCATCGCCAAGTTTGATTTTTCAATAGCAATCCGTGCAAATTCCTGAATATCCCGTTCATTTTGTGATTGTTCTGCTTGTTTCAATGCGATTTTCGCTTCAGCTAAAGTATATTTTTGCTCTGCTGCTGATGGCATCGATTCAGCTTTTGCATAGGTTGTACGTGCTTGTTCTAATAGCTGATTTTTATCTGGAATACCACCACAAGCCTGTAGTAAAAATAGACACATAAGTGAAATTAACAGACTTTTTGTAAAGTCTATCGTTGTTATTCGAATTTTTTGCATAACATGACCTTTGTGAAATCCTGGATGAAATAAATCCTCACTCTCTATATAACTG
>JADGDW010000008.1 GCA_016744725.1 Candidatus Albibeggiatoa sp. nov. BB20
GGCAGTCCTTTTACACTTTAAATATCAATCAGTTTCAAAATCTAGGACTGCCAGTCCTGTATCACTTTAGAATAAAATGACTATAGGCTCTGTCATCTCTGTTGATAAGCACCTTTTTTTTTAAAATTGTTACCATGATGAAAATATCTTTTGTCGAATCAAAGATGATCCAGATTCAAACAATGAAAACAGAGAAGCAATAAAAATATCTGTATATGTAAGAACCGACATTCCGCACCCAGTTTCTATGAATATATATTTAATAAACTATTATTAAACAGTAAGTTATAAGTTTATAGATATTTTCATTTTTACAAGTTTTCTTGAAAAAGAGGAACGCGACGGTCTTTTTTTTGTATTCCATATTGCTATACTGTCTGAAAGCTAAGCAGCAAAACGCCCGTTTGGTGCGGTTTTTAGTAAATGCTCAAATTAAAAAATGGGGTGCGGAATGTCGGTAAGAAGCTTTGAATATAATTCAAAACAAGCATTTGATTGTTTATATCAAGGACTATCTTTATCAAAAAATGATATTTACTACATAAGACCTAATTTAGGTCTAGCTAAATTCAATTCTAGTCAAAATGACAACGTCAGAACAGAAGGCTAATTTTTTAATAGCAACAGGACTTAATCGCCCTGTATCCAGACTTTCAGCCGCCAAGCTCTCAACCCATCAGCTTGTAGCTGGTTGTTTAGTCTTAAACTAATCTCGAAATCAAAGTAAATACAACAAATCTCAGCTTTCTACTTGAAATTTACTATAAATCCTTTATATATTTAGGCCTTAATCATGTAAAATACAATTTTTTATTCGACGCATAAAGGAAAACAGTGGAACAATTTCACGGGACAACGATTGTATCAGTCCGCAGAGCTGGACAAGTGGTGATTGGTGGCGACGGGCAAGTCACACTAGGCAACACAATTATGAAAGGCAATGCACGTAAAGTACGCAGATTATATCGAGATAAAGTGATTGCAGGCTTTGCAGGTGGTACAGCCGATGCTTTTACCTTATTTGAGCGTTTCGAAGGCAAATTAGAAAAGCATCAAGGTCATCTTACCCGTGCAGCGGTCGAACTGGCAAAAGACTGGCGGACTGACCGCATGTTACGCCGTTTAGAAGCACTGCTTGCTGTTGCGGATCACTCTGCATCCTTAATTATTTCTGGAAATGGTGATGTCATTGAACCTGAAGACAGCTTAATTGCCATTGGTTCTGGTGGGCCTTTTGCCCAAGCAGCTGCCCGTGCGTTGTTAGATAGTAGTGATTTAAATGCACAACAAATCGTTGAAAAATCGTTACACATTGCCTCCGATATTTGTATTTATACCAATAAAAACTTAACTATTGAATGTCTTGATATTGATAGCCCGTCTTGAGAAATAACATCATGAGTGAAGAATTAACCCCAAAAGCGATTGTCAGCGAATTAAATAAGCATATTGTTGGTCAAGATGCAGCGAAACGGGCAGTTGCGATTGCCCTGCGAAATCGTTGGAGACGGATGCAAGTCGACGCGACACTACGCAATGAAATTACGCCTAAAAATATATTAATGATTGGGCCAACAGGCGTTGGTAAAACTGAAATTGCACGCCGTTTAGCCAAATTAGCCCGCGCTCCTTTTATTAAAGTCGAGGCCACAAAATTCACTGAAGTGGGTTATGTTGGTCGTGATGTAGAGTCAATTATCCGTGATTTAGTCGACATGGCGATTAAATTGACCCGTGAAGAAGCCATGTTTGAAGTGGAAGACAAAGCCAAAGATGCAGCTGAAGAGCGTGTATTGGATATTTTGTTACCCTCAGCACGAGATTCTGACGACGACGATGAAAATGACGAAGAGCGCGAAGAGTCTGGTACTCGTCAACGTTTCCGCAAAATGTTGCGAGAAGGCAAACTAGACGAAAAAGAAATTGAAATTGAAATCAATGAAACCCGTATTGGAGTCGAAATCATGGCACCTCCCGGTATGGAAGAAATGACCAACCAATTGCAAAGCATGTTTCAAAACATGTCAGGTGGTCGGACTAAAAACCGCAAACTCAAAATCAAAGAAGCGTTGAAATTATTAGAAGAAGAAGAAGCTTCCAATATGATTAACGAAGATGATTTGAAAGCCAGCGCGGTTGAACGGGTTGAGCAAAATGGCATCGTGTTTATTGATGAGATTGACAAAGTGACCCGCCGTCAAGAATCTTCAGGTGGAGGAGATATATCACGCGAAGGTGTGCAACGGGATTTATTGCCATTGGTTGAAGGCAGTACTGTGACCACAAAATACGGTATGGTCAAAACCGATCATATTTTATTCATTGCTTCTGGTGCATTCCATTTAGCGAAACCGTCTGATTTAATTCCTGAGTTACAAGGCCGTTTGCCGATTCGAGTGGAATTAGATGCGTTGACTAGTGCAGATTTCGTGCGAATTTTAACTGAACCTGATGCGTCATTAACTGAACAATATATGGCTTTATTGAATACAGAAGGCGTGAATTTGTCTTTTGAGCAATCAGCGATTAATCGATTAGCAGAAATGGCGTGGCAAGTAAATGAACGTACTGAGAATATTGGTGCACGTCGTTTACATACGGTGATGGAGTATTTGTTGGAAAATATTTCCTTTGATGCACCTGCATTGGATGGTCAATCAGTGGTTGTTGACGAGACTTATGTCAATGAACATTTGAATGACTTGGTCAATGATGAAGATTTAAGTCGGTATATTTTATAATATTGACTGATTAGATTGCCTGCGCTGTAGTTTAAATATGTTCAGTTTTTCTGAAGGTTTTTAAATCAGACGCAGGATCATTTTGATTAAATTACGATTTCATATCTATATCTCTGGTTCTTGAATTCAACATTCTGTTTGAGAACAAGACGTACTCTTATCCTGATTGATTTTAAATATTCTAACCGCGTGTTCATTACAGAAATCTGTAAATCCCTAAATAATGCAATTAGAATCTAAATTTGGAAAACTAAACTCATATCATCATGATATTATCCGTCGTCTGACTGTTGGATAATGCAGCCCACTAGTTACAAAATTTCAACAGCAGTTCGTATTAAAATCGAAGACGTATTATCTGACTAAATAGCGTTTATAACGTCCTTATTGTTTATTCAAACAAAAATAATACATACATTTTCGTGGAAAAATTATGTCAACAATCAAAAAAGTTGTATTAGCTTATTCTGGTGGTTTAGATACCTCCGTTATTCTTAAATGGTTACAAAATGAATACGATTGCGAAATCGTCACGTTTACCGCTGATATTGGTCAAGGTGAAGAATTAGAACCCGCACGTACTAAAGCGGAAGCCCTTGGGGTTAAAGAAATTTTTATCGAAGATTTGCGCGAAGAATTTGTGCGTGATTATGTTTATCCGATGTTCCGCGCCAATACGATTTATGAAGGTGAGTATTTGTTAGGGACTTCAATTGCACGTCCATTGATTGCCAAACACATGATTAAGATTGCCAATGATACAGGGGCTGAGGCGATTTCTCATGGCGCGACGGGGAAAGGTAATGACCAAGTGCGGTTTGAGTTGGGTGCGTATGCGTTACGTCCAGATATTAAGGTGATTGCACCATGGCGTGAGTGGGATTTGAATTCGCGTGATAAATTGTTGAAGTATGCTGAAGAGAACAATATTCCGATTGAAATGAAGCGTGGTACTAAATCCCCATATTCAATGGACGCTAACTTATTACATATTTCTTATGAAGGCGATATTTTAGAAGACCCATGGGCAGCCCCTGAAGAAGATATGTGGCGTTGGTCAGTGTCTCCAGAAAAAGCCCCTAATGATCCAACTATTTTAGAGTTCGAATATAAGCACGGTGATATTGTTGCGATTAACGGCGAAAGCATGACTCCAGCGCAAGTATTGGCTTATTTGAATAAGGTCGGTGGTGAAAATGGCGTAGGACGTTTGGATATTGTTGAAAATCGTTATGTGGGCATGAAGTCACGCGGTTGTTATGAAACACCGGGCGGCACAATCATGTTAAAAGCCCATCGTGCAATCGAATCATTGACTTTAGATCGTGAAGTGGCACATTTAAAAGACGAGTTGATGCCACGTTATGCCTCATTGGTTTATAACGGTTATTGGTGGAGTCCTGAGCGTGAATTGTTGCAAAAAATGATTGATGAATCACAGGTTTATGTTAACGGCTTAGTACGAGTCACATTGTATAAAGGTAATGTAACGGTTACAGGACGTAAGTCTGATACTGATAGCTTATTTGATAGCAATATTGCAACGTTTGAAGATGATGAAGGGGCTTACGATCAGAAAGATGCAGGCGGCTTTATCAAATTGAATGCGCTACGGATGCGGATTGCAAACAAATTAGGCCGTACATTCTAAGCAGTTGAATAAATTTGAAAATAGATCATCTTTTTTATTGATGTTTCTTGCTTTATCTCTGAGTTAACAACGTTATCAATCCTGAAGTTGATGAAAATTTAAAGCACGATCCTCATTTGTAAAAACGAAAGGCCAAGCCACTTTATTGCAACTTGGCCTTTAAATTCGTTTAAACAAAAAAATCTTAGCTTATCAAAATGGAATCGTTCGATTAATTCCACTTAAAGCACTCTATTCTACAATGGCAAGCCGTCTTTAACTTATTGAATCAGCTTGGTTTGATTGGGCACACCATTTTGCCAAATACCTTCCTCACGCGAGCCATCAATATACATCATCACACCACGACCATGTGGCTTATCAGCCTTAAATTGACCTGTATATCGATCACCATTGCGCCAAATATACACACCATTACCATGCTTCAAACCAGAGTAAAAATCGCCCTGATAAGTATCTGTACCAACGGATTTACCATAACCGTGCGCTTGTTCTTGGCTATTACATTGGCCTTGATAATAACCCCGAATATCCGTATCAGTCACATCACAACCTCGATGTTCGGCACTTTGTGGGGTGGCACAACCGACAACTAGAAATGAGACCATTGCGCTAAGCCAGCAGCGTCTATCCATAAAAATCTGTCTCCCTAATTTGGGTAAAGCTATCTTATCAAAAGTTTACCTAAAAATGATAGTTTATGGAAATGAAACTCAATCAAAGTCACAATCTTCTGCATTTTCTTCTTCTTCTTTGTCATCGCTTTCGCCATCCTCATAATAATTGTACTGTGCTGGCGGCTCACCTTTAGTCTCAATAATTTTAGGCGGTTCATCTTCATCACCTTCTGTGAAATCAATCACCAGCAATTGAAACTCCCATTTTTCACCTAAATCATAAACAAATTTTAACATCTGCTCTAGTTCCAGATTGATGTCTTGCAATGAAAGCTCGTCCGCATATTTATTATCTTCATACTCATCATACAACGCGGGATGACAAGCAACTTTATCTTGATAGCGAGCATCTTGATAATGAAAGCGATATAAGTGGTCTACATCAAAGTCAACTAATTCATCTAAGATAAACGAAGCCAACTCATGCAAAGTGGCATAATGTGAAATAGAAAAGATGGCCTGAGCACTGTAACCTGTAATCGTTAATAAAAAATGATAACGGCCAGCCGATTTTGATTCTGGATAAGGTGATAAATATGACCAATGAGGAAAATAAGGTACTAAAGCATATTCAAAAGTATCAGTAGGGACTTCTTTGTTACAAAAAAAATCGTGCTGGCTATCAGCAGCATCAGTGTGAACCAATTCTTGATATAATAATCGGCCTAAAGCACTACCAAGTGGAGTTAATTTGATTTGATTAACGCTCCATTTAGGCTGTTCCGAATCAATTTGTAACTCAATAAACCCAAACATTTCTGCCAACGCAATATTAAATAAACCCTCATTGCGTAAAAAATCTAAATGAATTGGGTTCGGTTCAATCCATTCGCCAATAGATAATTGATCGAAACTATAGCGAATAAAATACAAAGGGTGTGAGGAAAAAATCCGCTCGTCCACAATGCTTGGCGTAACACTGACCCAAGTAACTAATAAATTTAAATATTTTTGTTCACAGGATAATAAATCCCACTCTTTATAGAGTATTGGATTTTGAACTAAATACCATTTTTTACCTTTCAAACGCCTTTTGACCAAACCAGAGCTTAAACCTAATAAATACAAGCCATTAATATTGGGATAAGAAGATTGAGACGGACGCTGTAAACTCATCTGGAATGGGTTGGGCATTGCTTTATTTAAGTGAATTAAATTTTTGCTTGTAATAAATTTCAATTTGTCAGTGATCGGTAGTGCATCTTCTAAAAAATCAAAAAAGATTTCAAAATTCTCAACGATAGTGCCCGCCTGCTCTAAATCTATATTTTGTAGTAATTCATCATCTTGAGTTGTGAGTTTAATCGACATAAGCATTTTCCTCGTCTCTTAAAGACTTGTTGAAATAATTATAACGTACCTTTATCAGCTAATCCTAAAGGTTTAATGTTATAGTGAATTTCTTGCTATGTGTTAGGACTGGCAGTCCTTCAATACTTTAAATATCAAACACTTTTAAATTTGAGGACTGCCAGTCCATATCACTTTAAAATAAAACGGCTGTATTAAGACAGACTAGGTGGATACAAAATTTCCTCTCTTTCCGTATTTTCATTTAACAGATTCCATTTCCCAAGCTTTTATGACAAAATACCGCGCTATTACAACACTATAGCGGTAAGTTATGGCTGGACAACATATTCTCATTGTTGAAGACGAAGCAGATATTCGTGAAATGCTACAATTGCCATTGGGCAAAGCGGGCTTTGTATTAGAAGAAGCGGCCGATGTACGCAGTGCACAAACTCTGATTTTTAACCGCCTTCCAGATTTAATTTTGTTGGACTGGATGTTGCCGGATACTAATGGGGTTGAATTTGCTCGACAACTGAAAAAAGACAATCGCACCCAACAAATTCCCATCATTATGTTGACGGCGCGTGGTGAGGAATCGGATAAAATTCGGGGTCTTGAAGTCGGGGCTGATGACTATGTAACGAAACCATTCTCTCCACGTGAGTTGATTGCTAGAATCAAAGCCGTTTTACGCCGTACTCAAACCTATTCTGATTCTGAACAGCTCGTTGTCAATGATTTGCAACTTGATCCCGCAGAACATCGTGTGTTAGTTGGGGATAAAGAAGTACAAATTGGCCCTACTGAATTTCGTTTATTACATTTCTTCATGCGTCATCCAGAACGAGTTTACAGTCGAAATCAAGTGCTTGACCAAGTTTGGGGAGGCAATGTTTATATTGAAGAACGCACTGTTGATGTGCATATCCGCCGTTTACGTAAAGCATTGTCACAATATGGTTACGATCATTTGGTACAAACTGTACGTGGTGTCGGCTATCGCTTTTCAGTGCGTGGAGTATCATGAATTATTGGTTACAAGAAGTTAGACAACTTATTATTCTGATTATATTGATGTCAATTTTAGGGGGCTTGATTGGGCAGCCTCTATTATTCTTAGCTCTGACCTGTTTATCTTATAGCTTATGGCATTTATATAACTTATATTATTTAGATCAATGGTTTAAAAATAGACATAAATCGGCGTTACCCAACTCACATGGTATTTGGGGAGAAGTATTTTATAATTTTTACCGTTTACAGCAGCGTAATCGTAAGCGCAAACGTAAAATTGCCACATTGCTTAAACGCTTTCGGCGTTCGACGACAGCGATGCCAGATGCGGTCGTGGTCTTAGGGCCTAATCATGAAATTGAATGGGTTAACAAAGCGGCTCGGCAATTATTGGGCTTAAAATCCTCGCGTGACAAAGGTCAATGTATCACTAACCTGATTCGCCAACCAATATTTGTACAATATCTAACCAATATTAATAAAGAAGAATCGATTAAACTCAATGCGCCTACCAATGCGGACATTATGTTGCGGATTAACATTGTGCCTTATGCCAAAAATCGCTATTTACTGTTGGCGCGAGATATTACCCAAATTCACCGTTTAGAACAGGTTAGACAAGATTTTGTGGCCAATGTCTCACATGAGTTACGGACTCCATTAACAGTGATTGGTGGCTTTTTAGAAACCATGCAAGATGATGACAGTTTCAATAATGGGGTATGGGAACGCCCATTGATGTTGATGTCACAACAAGCCACCCGAATGCAAAGTATTGTAGATGACTTGCTATTACTCTCGCGTTTAGAATCTGAACTCACAGCAAATGTATTAGAGCCGATTGATATTGCTAATTTATTAGAAATAATCTGTGATGAGGCGCGTGCATTGAGCACAAATCATCATCAAATTGAATTGGAAGTGAAAACACCGGCTTTTATTTGCGGGCATGTGGAAGAGTTACGCAGTGTATTTTCTAATTTGATTTTCAATGCTGTTCGTTATACACCAGAAGGTGGCCATATTTTAATTCAATGGTTTGAAGGCGCGGATTATTTGCATTTTGTGGTGCATGATACAGGGGATGGCATTGCTCCAGAGCATTTACCACGTTTAACTGAAAGGTTTTATCGGGTTGATGTAGGGCGTTCTCGTAGTCAAGGTGGCACAGGCTTAGGCCTAGCCATCGTTAAACATGTATTGAACCGCCATGCGGCTAAATTACGGATTGAAAGTGTTGTTGATGAAGGAAGTCATTTTTGGTGTGACTTTCCAAAGAAATTAATAGATACTGATACCGTAGAGCCATCATAACCAAGAGCTTGCTATGGACACTTCACGCGACGACATTTTGAATAATATCCGCCAATCGCTTGGGCGTTATGTACTTGGCGTTACCACGGAACAATCTTTAACTTATAGTTTAAAAAATCCGACCCAACATGTTAAACCCCAGTGGGAACAAGATAATCTGCAACGTTTTATTCAGCAATTAGAATCCGTTTCAGGCTCATATGAGCATATTGGATCAATCACTGAATTTCCTGATGCGGTAATGCGCTTTTTGCAGCAACATGAACTTGAACCAGAAATTCTATGTGATGCCCAATTAAAGGTTTCATGTTCATGGCCTGAAGAGTTGACATTGCAGCATCGGCCAGCAAAAGCGGGAGACAGTGCCAGTGTAAGTTATGCGTTTGCAGGGGTTGCAGAAACAGGTAGCATTGCAATGCTTTCAAGTGAAAACAATCCAACCAGCTTTAATTTTTTACCTGATAATCATATTGTGTTATTGGAGCAAAAAAATATTGTGTCATATATTGAAGATGTCTGGAATACGATTCGCCACCAAGCCCGTACCCCTCGCACTGTCAATATTATTACGGGTCCATCACGTACTGCTGATATTGAACAAAGCATTCAGCTTGGCGCACATGGGCCGTGTCACTTACACGTCATTATTGCATGATATTATTTATAAAAAGGCTGTAAAATTTACCCAATCGTTGCGGGGTCAGTTTTGTATTCTCTGATTCAAATAACCTACTTTAAATGTTTCGCCAAATTATTTTTTGATTAAAATAAATCCTCATCCAAACGCTTACCTAGTTATTATCTGCATATTATATTGAATAACCATCTGTGAAATGAGTATATATCTTGCTTAAAACACCTAAATTATAACTCTTCACCATAAGAGCTTATTGATTATGCAATATACATTAAGTATGCACGCTAGTATGAATCGGTAGAAATATAATGAATTTAAACATTAAAACTGGGTTTTGGTTGTCGTTTTTGCTATTGTTTATTGGCGCAATTTTTACTTTTTTTCTTGGATATAATCTATTGTTTTCTCATGCAAAACAGGATATTAATAAGAACTTCTTTTCTACCAGTCTGCTTGTTTCCTACAATATAGACAGTTTATTTAACTTAGTTTCAAATAGTGTTAAGTCATTTGGGAATGAATACACACATTTATATGAAACCCTACCTCTGATACCCGATCTAGACAAGCAATACTGGGAAACTCACTATCAAGTTGAAGAAGCTAAAGCCATTCATTTTAAATCCTATCCAACTCAAATAGAACCTTCTTATCAAGACCCTTACGCGGGCTATTTATTATTTAATAAAGATGATTTTAATGATGAGGTTTTCAAGCATTTAAATGTATTTAAACATATTCATTCCGCTTTAAAAAATACTCATGAAACAATAGATTTTTCTTGGACTTATTTTACAACAGCCAATGATATGATGGTGGTTTATCCCTATTTACCCTATGATTTTATCGATGAGGCCTATAAACCCACTCAAAAACATTTTTATTTAGCCGCCGACTTTGAAAATAGACAAGTAGGCTGGGAAGAGCCACATATGGATTTATCGGGTGAAGGCATGATTATTACGGCATCTTACCCCGTTTATAGTCAACAACAACTCCTAGGCGTTGCTTCACAAGATATTACCCTAGATCAATTAACCACAGATTTACTTGATAAATTGAATTTATATGAAGGCACGCTATCTTTTATGATGGATAAAAATGGCAAAGCCATTGCCAATAATATAACTGAATATTTACAAGAAATTGATATTGTTAACGAAAAACACTACCAAGCCGTATTACATTATCGATCTAATGCAGGTCTTGCTAAGATGCACAAACCTGATGCGCAACATTCAAATTATTCGTTTCTGAATCAAGTTGCTGAAAATGTAATACAACATTCCGAAAGTGATGTGATTAATTTTAAATATTTTATAGCAGGAGAAGCGCACCAAGTCTTTGCAACTCAAACAGAAATTGCAGGCTGGTATATCGTGTCGATTATTCCTGAGAATATCATTTATAAATCTTTAAAAACATCAATGTTTTTGATGGCATCACTTATTGTCAGTATTATCGCATTGAGTTATTTAATGACTGCTCGATTTTTATTTAATAATATTATTAACCCTATTGAGCAATTATCTTATACTGCAACACAAGCACGAGATGGCAATTTAAATATTAGAAGTGATGTGAAGCAAAATAATGAAATCGGTGAATTAGCTGAAATATTTAATCAAATGCTAGATAATCTGAGAAACTCACTAGGTGAAATTGAAAGCCATAATCAAGAATTAGAACAAAGAATTCAGCGGCGTACGCTACAGCTAGAACAAAATAATAAAGCATTAACTGTCTTAAATCAGGAAAAAAATGAATTTTTAGCGATTGCCGCCCATGATTTGAAAAATCCACTACAAGCGATTCAGGGTTCAGCCGAATTAATTGAACTCACTATTCAATCTGAGCAGTTTGATAACAAGATAGAAGTTGTTGAATTTGCCAATATGATTAATATCAGTGCTGAACGTATGTTTGAGTTGATTACAAATTTACTGGATGTGAATGCGATTGAAGCAGGTAAAATAATAGCCGCTCTACAACATGCTGATATTTTACCAACATTACAATGTGTAGTAGATGAGTATGTGAGAAAAGCTCAGATGAAAGAGATTACTGTCGATTTTAGGCCAGAAATGTCTCATTATATGGCTTACACTGATATTAAAGTTTTGTATCAAATCTTGGATAATTTACTCTCCAATGCTATCAAATATTCACCATTTTATAGGCAAGTTTATATCCGTATTTTTGAACAAGCAGAATATATTAGAGTCGAAGTCCAAGATGAAGGTCATGGTCTAAGTATTGAAGATCAAAATAAATTATTTGGCAAATTCACTCGCTTGAGTGCTAAACCCACCAATGGTGAACATTCAACGGGTTTAGGGTTATTCATCGTACGGAAACTGATTACCACATTAAACGGTAGTGTATGGTGTGAAAGCAAGCTAGGACAAGGTGCAACTTTCATTATATTGATACCACAGCACATTTTTTAGCTAAAATGCTATCGAAATAATCTGTCTTATTGCCTTAACTCAAAATATAATCAGCAAAAACATTGACTCCTGACTATATTTCACTAAAGGATAAACCATACCATGCGTTTAGTGACTGTTGCTGCAACTCAAATGGCCTGTTTAGATAATCATTCAGACAATATTGATCGAGCTGAATACTTAGTTCGAGAAGCTGCAGCACAAGGCTGCAAAATCATTTTAATTCAAGAATTATTTGCAACCCCTTATTTTTGTAAAGACCAAGATGTTAAATATTTTGATTGGGCCTATGCTGTTGAGCAACACCCCTTTTTAAACCGTTTTAGCCAATTGGCCAAAGAACTTAAGGTCGTGCTCCCTATCAGCTTTTTTGAATGTGCCAATCATGCTTATTTTAATTCTATGATGATGATTGATGCTGATGGTCGGCAACTGGGTGTTTATCGCAAAACGCATATTCCCGATGGACCTGGGTATCAAGAAAAATTTTATTTTTGCCAAGGTGATACAGGATTTAAAGTGTGGAATACCGCTTATGGAAAAATAGGGGTTGGCATTTGCTGGGATCAATGGTTTCCTGAATCTGCTCGCATAATGGCTGTTCAAGGAGCAGAACTCTTATTCTATCCAACTGCTATTGGTTCAGAGCCACATAATAAAATAGATTCAACAGCGCATTGGCAACGCACGATGCAAGGCCACGCTGCCGCGAATATGATGCCGTTGATTTGCTCTAATCGAATTGGTAAAGAGGTGGGTGAAAGTTGTGAGCTTACATTTTATGGCACATCGTTCATTTGTAATGAAACAGGCGAGATTGTGATCCAAGCAAACCGAGATAGTGAATCTGTTTTAATCGCCGAGTTTGATTTAGATAAAATTCAAACCATGCGCAATGAATGGGCGGTTTTTCGTGATCGATGTCCTGATAGTTATAAACCCTTGCTGGCATTATCTTAAATTTGGACAATTTTCAGAATATGCCGATATTTCAATAACTCACCTTACACATATCGTGTAGGGTGGGTAGAGCAAAGAGAAACCCACCGAATTCGGTATATATTGATTCACACTAGTTATTATTTTGTAACATCAGATTGAAATTGTGCTAATAAATCCTGCTGTAATTGGGTTAAGCAACTAGACCAGTCCTCATTATCACCTTGACGATAGACTTTAAACTCAGGAAACCACAGCGAACTATTGCCACTACCCGGCCAACGCCACTCATACGGTCGAGGCACAATCACACTTGCAGTCTTGCCTAAACCTGCCATTAAGTGCATATTGGTATTACTAACCCCAATATAATTATCCAACCGATTTAATAGCGCTAACATGCCCTCAATATCATCATTTAAATCACTAAAATCATGTAAAGGCCGACCTAACAAAGTTTCCAATTGTGCTACATCATCAGCAGCGGGTGCACGTTGAACACTAATAAAATGTACATCTAAATCTTTAAGTCGCGAACCTAATTCATCTAAATCGACTCGTTTAAACAATAATTGTTTCGGTAAATCCCGCTCTAAAAGGTCTTCCTTTTTAGTGCCTGCTTGCCAAGTCAGCCCAATAAGAGGTTTATCAGTAAGAGAGCTGAGCCGAGCGGCAATTTCTTGTACTTTTTCAGCTAATGGAGGTGCAAAAGGCAATGGCGGTGGTGGAGTATCTCCCGTTTTCATTTGAAATGATAAAGGTAAATCTCCTACCATGAGTACATAATCATGTTTTGGTGGTGGCTCTTTTTGTCCAACCAATCGATCAAGCCAAGGCTGACGCGCAATTAAATCACTTATTTTTTTACCAGGGACATAAGAAATGTTTGCGCCTCTACGTTTTAATTCAGGTACAAAGCGCAAGAAAAAGAGTTCATCCCCTAAGCCTTGTTCTCGATGAATTAAAATATGTTTATCCTGCAATGAATCCAAGGCCAAAACCAGAACAATATTATGCGGGTCTAAATTAAAATCTCTAAAATAAACTTGTTGTTTCTCTCGATAACCGTATTCATACCAACCTTTGGTAAATTGAGCTGCTTGTAATAATAAAAAGCCTTTCAATTTATGTAATTCAATGTTTTTAGGATACATTTCAACCAAGTGCGTACAATACTGAATAGATAAATCTAGCTTATCCTGTACACGATACGCGTAAACTAAGCGATGTAATGCTTTTTTATGTCGTGGAGACATTTCCAATACTTGTAGGTATTTTGCAATAGCCGCATCAACTTGCTTATGCCCAACATCAACATTACCCAAACTAAATAACACTTCAGGATTATTCGGACTCAGCTCTAAACCGTGCTCTAAACATATTTGCGCCTGCTCAAACTGCTCCAAACTAATCAGAGCTTCGCCTTTATTAATATGTGCAATAAGATAGTTTGGGTTCAGCGAGAGTGCTTTGTCACATGCAATTAAAGCCTGTTCTGCTTGCTCATCACGACGCAATACATTGCCTAAGCCCGCATAAGCTCCAACGAACTTTGGATCAAACTTAATTGCCCGCCGATAATATTTAATCGATTGTTCATAATCTTCGTTATCACAAAGACTGGTTGCTAAATTATTTAAAATTTTAGGGTTTTTAGGTTCTAACTTTAAGGCTTTTTCATAGTGCTCAATGGCTAAATCAAACTGCTCTGATTCTTGTAGGCAGACCCCTAAATTGACATGGATAGAAGCTTCTTTTGGTGCAAGTTTCAGGGCTTTTTCATGATGCGCAATGGCGGATTCCAAGCGTCCCATCTCTTTTAATACATTACCTAAATGACTGTAATAATCCGCATTTTTCGTGTTAAGTGTAATTGCTTTGCGAATATGATGTTCTGCTTGGGCTAAGTCACCCATTTGTGCAAACAGTACACCAAACAAGTGTAGTGCATCAGGGTTATTCGGCTCGGCTTTTAGAATTTGTTGGTAAATATGAGCCGCCTGGGAAAATTGACTTTGGCTATGGTAATGTTGGGCAGTTTTCAGAGCTTGATTTTGGTGGTGTGGTGCTGGCTTCTTAATGGATTGTGCGCGACGAATGGGCTTTTTTTTCATTTTTAATCTAAGCTCTCGTTTTTATGATACTTCAGATAGTGTTCGAAATAATTTAATAACTCATTGATTATATTTTTATTTTTCTAGTAAATATTTGAACTATTGTTTTTTTAAATAGAAACCACTTTATGCGGCTTTTATCAAGGTTAAGCAAATCAAGATATTATACTGCAAATAGTTGAATGCAATCCATTGAAGCTAAATTTATCGGAAATAATGAGATTCAAAATTTTGACTGTATTTTCTCAGTACAGGATATAAGGTAAGTGAATAGAGGTATAAGAAAAAAAAGAGGGGAGCAAAGATAAGTGAGTAACATATGAAGTTCCTCAACAAAATATGCGCCTCATGAATCTACTAGAATTGTTTTATGAAGAATTATGCAGTTTAAAGTGGTCATCTGCAAGGTCTGTCTTATTATCAAATCTGATAATGGGAATAGTTAAGTTAAACAGCGTGAACTTAAGCAAGATCGCAAATCAGTTTTAAAATACGCTTGACTTAGATAAGCTTGAAAGTATATGCGTTATTTTGACGATAAGGATTGCTAAAAGAATACCCATAAGAAAGGCTCACTCCCAACAGGCTATTTAGGAGCGAGATTAAGCAAACACTATTTTTGCTCAAGAGTTTGCTGTTCTAATTGCTCTAAACTGATATGGCGGACATCCATTCCTTTGGCAAAATAGATAATATTTTCACAAACGTTACGCGTATGGGCTGCAATCCGTTCTAAAGCTCGTGCTGACCATAGTAGATTTAATACAATGGGAATCATCCGTGGGTCTTCCATCATATACGTCATTAGCTGACGGGCAAGACTTTCATATTCATCATCAATTTTAAATGTAGAACGAATCACATTGACTGCTTCATCAGTATCAGAACGAGCAAATGCATCTAATGCACCATGCAATACTTCACGCACACGCTCACTTAAATGTATAAAGCTTATGGAATGTTTCTGAGTCAATCCCGATATTTTAATCGATTGACGGGCAATGCCTTCAGCTTCGTCACCAATGCGCTCTAAATCATTGATGGTTTTAATCACAGCCATAATCAAACGTAAATCACTGGCAGCAGGCTGACGACGTACAATGACTTGTGTACATTCTTCATCAATAGAGACTTCCAAGGCATTCACCGTGTAGTCATTGTTATATACTTTTTTAGCAAGTTGCTCATCACCATCAGTTAATGCAGTAATGGCATTGGCTAATTGCTCTTCAACTAAACCACCCATGCCCAACACTTGGTTATGCAAATGGCGCAACTCAGCATTAAAACGTTGTGATATGTGCTGCGTTACATCTCTTACGTCTGACATATTTAATTTCTCCTTAAAACAATGTTCAATTAACAACAAGCAATTAATACCAAGCATCTTTATAAAATAGTCATTTTCTATTTAAACACAGTTCTGTATTTACCCTCGATACTGTTTACTGATCGTTGTTAATTGATAAATTGACATTGTTAGCCGTAACGTCCTGTAATATAGTCTTCAGTTTGTTTCTCACGTGGATTAGTGAATATACTGCTGGTATCACTAAATTCAATCAATTCGCCCAAATACATAAAGGCGGTATAATCAGATACACGCGCAGCTTGTTGCATGTTATGGGTGACAATTACAATTGTATAATGGTCTTTCAACTCATGAATCAGTTCTTCAATTTTCAAGGTTGAAATAGGGTCTAATGCAGAAGCAGGCTCATCTAGTAACAAGATTTCAGGCTCAATTGCAATCGCACGCGCAATCACTAAACGTTGTTGCTGACCACCTGACATACCCAGGGCATTATCATGCAAGCGATCTTTGACTTCATCCCACAACGCAGCCCCTTTTAAAGAAGCCTCAACCACTTCATCTAACACACGACGGTCGTTAATCCCTTGCAAACGTAAACCATAAGCCACGTTTTCATAAATCGATTTAGGGAAAGGATTTGGCTTTTGGAATACCATGCCCACGCGACGACGTAAATCCGCCACATTGAGTGAAGGTGCATGAATTTCTTCATCATGTAATAAAATTTCACCTTCGATTTTAACCCCATCCACTAAATCATTCATACGGTTAAAGCAGCGTAATAAAGTGGATTTACCACAACCACTAGGCCCGATGTAAGCTGTGACACGCTTTTCAGGAATATGCATATTAATGCCTTTAAGCGCGTGCTTATCGCCATTACCGTAGTAAAGATTTAAATCTTTTACTTTTACACAAATGCTTTCATTTTCTAAATCAAGTGCAGGCTCGCCACGTCCGATAGAAGCAATGTCTACACCACGAGTTAGCGTATTGTTTTGACTCATAATATTATCCTAAAAATTAAAATTTCGTCTCGGCAATTATCGCGTTAGCAGTTACATTGTTTCTAAAGATTTGTATTGTTCACGTAAGTGGTTACGAATCCAAATCGCTGAAATATTGAGTAAAATAATAACTGCAACTAACAAGAACGCAGTGGCATATACCAAAGGTCGGGCAGCTTCTACGTTAGGGCTTTGGAAGCCAACGTCATAAATATGAAAACCTAAGTGCATAAATTTTCTGTCTAAATGAGCAAAAGGATAATTAGCATCTACGACTAATGAAGGGGCTAATTTTACCACACCCACTAGCATCAGAGGGGCAACTTCACCCGCTGCACGTGCAATCGCAAGAATCAAACCTGTCATCATTGCAGGGCTTGCCATAGGTAATACGGTACGCCATAAAGTTTCAGCTTTAGTCGCGCCGAGTGCTAAACTGCCTTCACGAATCGAACGTGGAATACGGGTTAAACCCTCTTCTGTTGAAACGATAACCACAGGTACAGTTAAAATCGCTAATGTGAGTGATGCCCAAATAATACCGCCTGTGCCAAATGTAGGTGCGGGTAATGCTTCAGGAAAAAATACTTGGTCAATCGTACCACCGACTAAGTACACAAAAAATCCTAAGCCAAACACACCATATACGATAGAAGGTACGCCCGCAAGATTATTTACTGCAACCCGAATCGCACGGGTCATAAAGCCCTGTTTCGCATATTCACGTAAATACACCGCAGCAACTACGCCAAATGGAGTGACGATGATTGACATGATAAACACCATCATCACTGTACCGAAAATAGCTGGGAAAATCCCGCCTTCTGTATTGGCTTCACGCGGTTCGTCTGAGACAAATTCCCATGCTTTCCACCCATAATGACCTATTTTACCACCTAAAGATAAGGCATTTGGCCAGTAAGCATAAACCACTTTAGAAAATGCAATTTCAACAATCTTGCCATCCATGACTTCAGCGGTAAAGCTATCACGTTTGATGTCTTGATATAATACCGCGAGTTCTTTGCGTAAGGCTTGGTATTGAATATCATACTCAGAACGTTTTTCTGCTAAATACACTTGTTCTTCGGGGTCATCTTGGCGACCATCAAGTTCTAAACGACGTTCATATAAACGTAAGCGTTCTAAAGCATAATTAATTTTGCCGATTTTATGTTTTTCAATCCGTGAAATTTGATGATGCAACTCAGAGGAACGTGCTAAATGCTCAACAAAGGCGGCTTTGGCGGCATCTCCCTCAGCAATGACTTGTCCATTTTCTTTAACTGATTTTAAATAACCGTAGAAATTACCCCATTCATGACGTTCAACCACCATGATATTTTCAGGGTAAGTCATATCTTGTAATTTATCTTCTAAGACAGGACGAAAATCCAAACCGACTAAATCACGATTACCTGTTTTGAATAAATAGCGTGTTACCCATTCGCCTTCTATATCTTTTTCGCCAGCAGCACGTAAACGAGAGGCTGGAAGCACTTCTTCGCTGCGGATTTCACCGATTAAGCGTGTTGTTTCACCATCATTGACGTAATTGGCTTGAACCACTGCACTCGGCCAGAAATGACCTAAACCGCGCACTGCAATCAACGACAGCAAGCCGACAACGACAATAATACTAATCGACACCGCAGAGGCTGTTAGCCAAATCCAAGGGTCGCCACTTTTCCACCAATCTTTCATAAAAATCAATCCCGAATAATTCAGTTAACAGTGAGCAATTAACCTGATGTAAAGGACTCGCAATCTTAGATTTTAACAATCTAAACTATTTTCAGGCTGCCAGTCCTAAAACAGGTTAACTGTTCATTGACTAAAGTGAGCTGTATTTACGGCGCAATCTATGTCTGACAATTTCCGCTAATGTGTTAAAGAAGAAGGTAAACACAAACAACACTAGGCCAGACAAGAATAAAATACGATAATGGGTACTATTCACTTCAGACTCTGGCATTTCAACCGCAATATTGGCTGATAATGTGCGTAAGCCTTGGAAAATACTGAAGTCCATTACAGGTGTATTGCCCGTTGCCATCAGTACAATCATGGTTTCACCCACCGCACGACCAATACCAATCATTACCGCTGAGAATATCCCCGGACTGGCAGTTAAAATCACCACTTTAATCATGGTTTGCCACAAGGTTGCACCTAAAGCCAATGAGCCTACGGTTAAATGTTTCGGTACGCTAAAGACGGCATCTTCAGTGATAGAGAAAATACTTGGAATCACTGCTAAGCCCATCGCAACCCCAACCACTAAGGCATTACGTTGGTCAAAATCAAGTCCGATTGACCCAAGCCATAAACGCATGTCGCCATTAAATAACCAGACTTCAACAGGGTAGCTCAATGTAAATGCTAACCAGCCTGCAAATAAAATACTCGGGATTAATAAAGCGGCTTCCCAACCCGGTGGAATTTTATACTTAATAGGTTTAGGAATGAATTTCCACCATATATAAGCCGTGGCTAACACTACAGTCGGCAGCATAATCAACAACATGAACACACCAGGTAAATTCATTTCAATCACAGGGGCTAACCATAAACCTGCTAAGAAGCCTAAAATGACCGTCGGTAATGCTTCCATGATTTCAATCGTAGGTTTCACCACTTTGCGCATACCTGATGACATGAAATAAGCGGCGTAAATTGCACCAAAAATCGCAATCGGTACGGCCACTAACATAGCGTAAAATGCAGCTTTCAATGTACCAAATGCCAAAGGCATCATACTGAATTTAGGTTCGAAATCATTACTGGCAGAAGAGGACTGCCATAAGTATTTGGGTTTTTCATGGCTTTCGTACCATACTTTGCCCCACAAAGCGTAAAATGAGATTTCAGGGTGTTCGTTATGAATATCCCAAACTTGAATATTGCCATCTTTTTGTTCAATCAACACCACATCTGCACGCGGTGATACAGCGATATTTTGCATTTCCTCTGGTTTAGTGAAACTGTCTACCAACAATTGACGATGTGCCGTTGAATGATAAATACCCACTTGACCTGAATTATCTGCTAATAAAAAGCCTTTGCGACGTTCTTCAGGGGCAATACTAAGGATTTGTTGACCTTTATGCTGTTTAAACTCTCTGATTTTGGTTAAATGTTTGTCCCCCTCAGCATCCCGAACAGGAAACCATTGTGCAACTGTACCGTCAGAGCTTGCAATTAACAGTGAAATATCACCTGTTAAAAACTCAATCGCCGAAATGGTTTGACCATCTGTTACGACTTGTCTTTTCTCGATAAATTGAGGATTCTCTTTATCTTGAATATTAATCCGTGCGATATACCCTTGTGCATCGGCCAAATAAGCCAGTTTTTCTTCTTTGTCTAATAACACATGTGTGACTTTACCCAGTCCTAAATCTGCCAGATTTAGCTCGCCTGCAATCCGTGTAAACGTTTCTTCTTCAGTTAAAAAATCAATTTCTTTGACAAAACCCGATAAAATAAAACGATTATCTGTGGTGATGGCCGCAATCATATTGGCTTCTTCAGTTAACTGTACATCAACATGGGTTAAGGCTTGACCTTGTTCGTCAACGGTGAGAGGTTCTTGTCCCAGAGGAAATTCAACGCTAGGTGCAATAGTACGCACGTTTTCATCGTTTTTATCTTTGGCATAGCTGATGTCGTAGGCATGTTTTGCTATGACGGCACGTCCATCGCTTAAACCATATACAATGGATGCAACGGCGGTATCACCATAACCAAAGCTAGAGACTTCAGTATTTTCTGGGGTTAAAGCTTGTTCTTTAATGATATTGCCGTGCTCTAAATTGAAAAATATTGCATGGGCTTTATCAGTAAAGCGGACACCAATCTCATTTTTCTCTTCGACAGCTAAATGCACGGTTTTACCCATTTCAGGGTGCGGTGCAGTGACCGTGTTGACTTCCTCATAACTCGCGGGAGTGAGTAGCGGGAAGACCACATATAAGAGGTAAAAGAAGATTAGCAATATCGCAAAAATGACGCTAAGACCACCTATAGTCATAGCATGACGTACTAGGTGGTCTTTGAACGTGCGCCAATGGCGTAACCGCACAATAGCAGGGTCATTTAATGCGCTTTTGATATCGAATGAAGGTTTGTCGGCTGCTGTACTCATAGACTACTAGAGTAGCTATTTTTTATGACATCAGTATGACGTTTGACTTGTGTTTTTTGATTTGTGACTTTGGATTGTTAAAATTTTGAATTTTATTGTTTATAAGTGAGTTTGTTGATTGTTATCTTTAGCTAGTAGCATTTAAAGATTTTTTAAGTTTTGGACATCTTGAAAAAGACATTGAAGAGCTGATAGCAAGGAACATCCTTGATGTTTTGTTTGAGGAATCAGGCTTAATGCCAATATTTCAAGCGAAAGCATGGAGATAACTTTTTGCAATATATAGAAATATTGCCTTACTTACATCATTTTCATACATATTACAAATTAGTAATGCTTATTTAGTTGCTTAACTGGGGAATGGGTCAATATTATATAATGTTGACCCATTCCCTATGGATGCCGCCGTTTCCTCAATCAATTGGTCAAATGTTTCACAAGCTTGATTTGCACTAATCATGGTTTTTCCTGTAATGACACTGCTATTGCTATAGTCGAAATGCTATTTCACAAATTGCTCTAAAACAGCTTTCACCTTATCGCGCTCATCCTCAGGGAGTGATGCCTATGTTTGCCAAATTTGAATAGCGTCATGGCGTTTTTTCTCTTCTGCATTAATACTGGCAAGTTCTGCTTGAATTTCTGTACGCTGTAATGTATTTATTAATAACAGGTGTTACGCAAAAAATTTAATTCTAAAACAGACCTCTCAAATCTACACGACTAAGCTCACTTGATAACGGACATCTATCAGATCAGATTTAAACATTTAAAAATAAATATCCCCTTTTTAAAGACTAATATTTAGCAATTTGTAATTTTTTTTGTATGATTCACTGGAATTGAATATATCTATCAGAATATATTAATATTATTAATAAATACTATAAGGAGATGTTTTGAATGGCAATCATCAAAATGGCTGATTTAGACCTCAAAGGTAAACGAGTTTTAATTCGTGAAGACCTCAATGTTCCTGTCAAAGATGGCAAAGTCACCAGTGACAAACGGATTACTGCCTCTTTACCCACAATTAAACTTGCAGTAGATGCAGGCGCAAAAGTGATGGTAATGTCGCATTTAGGCCGCCCAACTGAAGGCGAGTATGCAGAAGAATTTTCATTACAACCTGTTGCAGATCACATGGGTCGCTTATTAGGCAAAGAAGTGCGTTTAGTCAAAGATTGGTTAGATGGCGTTGAAATGGCTGAAGGTGAAGTGGTTTTATGCGAAAACGTGCGTTTTAACAAAGGCGAAAAGAAAAATGATGAAGCTTTGTCAAAACAAATGGCCGCGTTATGTGATGTGTATGTAATGGATGCGTTTGGAACTGCCCACCGTGCCCAAGCTTCGACTCACGGCGTAGGTCAATTTGCATCTGTAGCCTGTGCAGGACCTTTGCTTGCGGGTGAGTTAGAAGCTTTAGGCAAGGCCTTGAAAGAACCTGCTCGCCCGATGGTTGCGATTGTGGCAGGCTCTAAAGTCTCAACAAAATTAACTGTTTTAGAATCGTTATCGACTGTAGTAGATCAATTAATTGTCGGTGGTGGTATTGCGAATACCTTTATTAAATCAATCGGTCATGGCGTAGGTAAATCCTTGTGTGAAGACGATTTAGTGGGCACAGCACAAAAATTAACTGCAGCAGCAGAAGCCCGTGGTGGTAGCATTCCAGTCCCGACCGATGTGGTTGTGGGTAAAGAATTTAGTGAATCAACACCAGCGACATTGAAGAAAGTTGATGAAGTGGCTGAAGACGATATGATTTTTGATATTGGCCCTGACACGGCAAAAATGTTGGGCGATATTTTGAAAAATGCGGGAACGATTGTATGGAATGGTCCTGTTGGCGTATTTGAATTTGACCAATTTGGCGATGGCACAAAAGCCATGGCAGAAGCAATTGCAGCAAGTAATGCGTTTTCAATTGCAGGCGGTGGCGATACGTTAGCGGCTGTGGATAAATATGGCGTTGAAGATAAAATTTCTTATATTTCAACAGGTGGTGGCGCGTTCTTGGAATTCTTAGAAGGCAAAAAATTACCTGCTGTTGAGATGTTAGAAGCTCGCGGAAATTAAGATAATTTATATTTGTTTTTAACAATGATTATAAATTAAGCTTTTGAATCACTCACCTTACACATGTAGGGTGGGTAGATTGAAGTAAGACCCACCGAATAAAGTATTGAAGAAAAGGTTAGAAAATTACTCAGCTATACTTGATTCTGACTACTTGTATACGACACCTTTTTTCGATTCTCAATTGGACTAACTCAGTTTTAGCCTCTTTTGAAAAATCTCAAATCAATCCACATATCAATCTATTTAGCCAAGAAATAAAGGTGATTTATCATCGCCATTTCCCCAACTTGAATTTATCACAAACACAGAGTATGTTATGAGTTGGCGTGATGGTGTGAAGAGAATACACATGACTAAACCCTTACAGCTTACCAATGAAGATGGCTTATTGCTTATGGTGCGCCTGCTACGTAAAGATGATGCGTATGGCGACGACGATGCGTTTATCTATGACAAAGAAGAACCCAGCTTAGAAGTATTTGATGCAAGTGGCTTTGAAGAAGAACCTGAAATCTATGGTTATTTTACAGGGATTCGCTTTACTGTTGGTGTACTTTTTGTCGAGCAAATAGATGAGGGTTCAACGATTAGCGAACATTTTTCGATTTGGGGAATTTCTGAAGCCAGCGTTGCAATGATGCAAAATTGGTTAGTCAATCAACTGTCTGAAGAAGAAAAACACTTTATTGATATAACTTGGCTGGAAAAAACTCAATTCACACCGACTAAAACCTCGATGCCAACCACTAAGGCAGCTCCTTATCATCCTAATAATTTATTTCGAGAAATTGAAAAAAATATGGATTTTGAAGAGTTTGAAGATGAATTGGACGATTTTGATGAATTTGACGAAGAAGAGGATGATCGAAATCATTTTGTTTTGCAAGAATTGGATGCCGCATTACGGGCTTTGGATTTAGCAGAATCCGCTGATAATCAGTGGAAACATGGTAATGTTAATTTACGCTTATATATTTTGGCGGCAAAAAAACAAATCTTAAAAGCAATTCAACTCACAAATTCAGAATAGTTTCAATTTATTATCTTGATTGTTAGAAATAAATATCATCAATCCAAGGTGTTTATCCATTGTTGCATTAATGGGACTTTGATTTGAAAAGAATCGTTGTCCTGATTTAAAGCAATCACATCATGTTTTTGTAATGTATCGATTGCAGTGGTCAGCATTTCTGGATCCATGTCTAATTTTGGGGTTAATTCCATACAATTCAAATCTATATCTGCTTGTGCCAATTGGATTAAAACTTGTTTTTGCACCTCATCCGCTTGTCCCCATACGCCTGTAAAATAGTAATCGCTGTCTTGGAAAAAACGGGATTCAGTAAGCACCATTTCTAAGTCTTTGATGCTGAAACGGTCGGCACGTTGTTGGCTTTGGTCAAATTTTTGTTCGTTATAGAGGCTCAGCAAGTTGTGACATATTTGTTGGATTAAATAGGCTTGTCCGTGAGTGAGTCGGATAATTTCATCAATCACGTTTTGGTCGTAGTCTAATGGGAAGTCTTCGGCGGGTTCGGTGATGAGTAAGCGTGCGGGTGCGTTTTCAAGAAAGCTGACTTTGATGGTTTTGATGCTGCCAAACAGGGGATTAAAATAGTCTTTACGCATTTCGTCAAGTGTGTGCAATCCTGCAAATACGAGTATAAACCATGGATAGGTTTGAATCACGCTGCGGAAATATTCAAGTAATCCTTTGTCGAGTGTGCCGTCATTGATGCGGATTTCTAAGTTTTCAAATTCGTCGAGTGTGACAATCAGATATTCATAATGATTAGTGGTTTGTTGTTCATTTATTTCCTGTAAAAAACAATCAAAACTGTAATAAGGGTCGTCAGCAAAATCGGCGGATTGAGGTTTGGATAATTTGAATATTTTTTTTGTTTTTAAGTAGCAACTGTCAGCCAATTGATATAACAAGCTTTGCAGGGTTTTGGCGCGGATGCGTTGTAGGTTGAAGTCAATAATATGTTTTTGGTCGCCAAAGCGGCAGCCAAGATTGTGCAGAATTGAGGTTTTGCCCATGCGGCGGTGTCCATAGAGTACAACGGATGCAGGGTTTTTGCTCATCCATAGTGATTCAAGTTCGCGGAAAATATCGTCACGTCCGACAAACAGTTTTCCTGTTACGGGGTTGCCAGCGACGTAAGGATTTTCAATTGGTTTTTCAATGCTGAAGCGACCGACTGTGCCGCCTTGTGCTGTGAGTAGCGGTTGCCAATGGTCAATGATGGCTTGGATGATTTTTTGTTCGGGTTGATGCAGGGTTTTGATGTTTTGTTCTAGGGTTTCGAGCGTATCGAGACTACGGGCAATTGCAGCGAGTTTGTTTTGACGGCTGGTGGCATCGCAATAGGCTTGAATGTCGCGGCTGGCACGGGCGAGTTGATGTTGGGCTTGGATGACTTTGGGGCGTAAGTTGTTGTCGTTGATTGGGGTTTGGGTCAGTGATTTATGTTGTTGGCTAATGGCTTCAAGTTGTTGAATATTTAAGCAGTCTTTAAAGGCAATTAAGCTGTTTGCGATTTCATCACCATAAGGACAAAGTGTTAAAAATGATACAATACTCATATCATCTTTAATTAAGCCATTTAATTCTGTTTTTAACTTATCTGGTCTTGCTTTATAAAGTATAAAAATAATCCCTACTGCCTTCCATTGTGCTCTAGTGTACAAATAGCCAAGCGTTGATTCTAATTCTTTTATCATTAATAATGAATTTTCAAATTTTTTGTTTAATAAAAGCGTTTTAAAATCGTTGAAAGTTTTTTCCAACCCAAATTTAGCAGGTAACAATAGTTCTGGCTTAGTAATTAATACTCTATTTGAATCTGTATAACGAAGATGTTTTGTTAATTTCCAAACCCACTTGTCTAATGAATCGGCAAATGAATTGGCAACAGAAAAATAGAAACAAGCTAATTCAGACAATAAAAGAACGCGTTTATCTTGGAATCTTTTAGTATCTACACTAGTAACAGGCAAAATTGCATAGGTTTCTAAATCTGATTGCTGCAATATTTGGTAAAGTAATGGTAAAGGTTTTTGAAAATAATAATCGAATAAAATGCGTTGTGCTTGATAACGCTGAAAAGGATTAGCTGCAATATGAGCAAGTTGCAGTAAAGTTTCGGATTCAGACTCTTTCCATTGTTGCTCAAAATAAGTACGAGAGGGAGTAATTGGTAAAATTAAATACTCATCATAATAAATAACTTGAGGAGTTAAATTTAGTTGTTGCATTATCCATTGCCAAGGGTAAAAGATAGCACGGCTACTACCCACACCGACTGCCACACCGACTGCCACACCTCCTGCCACACCGACTGCCACACCTCCTGCCACACCGACTGCCACACCGAATGCCACACCGTATGCCACACCGAATGCCACACCGTATGCCACACCTAATGCCACACCGTATGCCACACCGTATGCCACACCTCCTGCCACACCGTATGCCACACCGAATGCCACAACGACTGCCACACCGAATGCCACACCGAATGCCACACCGATTGCCACACCGACTGCCACACCTCCTGCCACACCGAATGCCACAACGACTGCCACACCGACCGCCATTCCTTTGAACATCACCGCTAAATTCATCAAGGGCGTAACCGTTTGCAGGATATTTATATCTAAATTTTTAAAAATATAACTGACAGGTGCTTGCAACACAAGGGTTTCAAAACTCCAAAATAGTAAAATAACCATGCTTGGGAGAAAAAACGCTTGAACCAGTGCAATCAAGTAAAAATTTAAATAGGCAGGCATAATCAAAGTTCTGAAAATAGCTAAGCCTTTTTTGAAAAATAACTCTTTATCAATTTGATATAAATAGATTTTTAAACTGGAAGGATGGAAAAATAACCAATATAAAAACAGGGCATGATGGGTGGGATTAAACACATTTAAACAACGTGGCAAACTGTCATCAGTGGGAAAAGTGGGCATGGGGTATCCTTTAAAATCATTAGGAGTGCAAAACTCGTTTTGCAAATTTAAATTTGCACTCCTGAATAAGAACCTTGTTTTTTAACATACAAATCACTAGCAAGCTGCTGCACTTGATACGGATGCCCCTGACTTTGCTCAAAAATACCTGCAATTTCTTCTTCACTAAACTGAATCCGCTGTCCCTGCAAATACTGCTCAATCAAACCCACAACCTCATCCAAACGCAATGGCTTGATATTAATCGTATGACAAATATTCGCTAATGGCGACTGATAATGCGCTAAATCAGCAAACACCTCATTTAAAGGCTTGTGACTGGCAATCAACAAAGTAAAAGGCGTACTTTCCCCCTCTGCCAAACCGCGTAACTCATCACGCATCTCACGGTCAAACTTATCACAAGTTAAACGCTCAATTTCATCCAAACACAACACATACTTTTTACCCTGCAAATACTTGTGCAAATCATAACCGCGACAATTTGGAATCTTATCAACAGGCAATTGCAACTCATCACACAACGCGCTAAAAAAATCCTTACCATCATGAATCTGATTCAAATCCAAATACACAAATTGATGCTGTGATAAAGCAGATTGTTCCTGTTTTCCAAGCTGAAAAATATGATACAAAATCGAAGACTTACCCATTTGCTCATCAGCCAATAACACTACACTACTGCCTTTTTTCAACTCTCCATAAATCTCCCGCAACAATGATTCACGTTTATAAAAAGCTTGTGGATTATCAAGTCGTCCTTTTTTGCGAAAGGGGTTGTCTGGTGGAGCAGGTTTAAATTTAGCTTTGATTTTACGATATAAGACTTTAGGAGTCATACCAAATGCAGCAAAGATTGCTAATATTGCGGCAGGAATACCTAAAATTGCAGAAATTAGCGAAACCCAATTAGAAAAAGACATATCCACCTCATTTTTAATTTAATCCCCAAACAACATTAAAAACCAATTTTAAATCATAAAATAACAACAAACAATGTCCAAAACAAGCCTACAAACCAATGTTATCTAAAATACCTTATTTTTGAAACTCAAAGCCCAATATAAATGAATTACATTGATTCTTGCGTTTATTTGATTATACTGAATAAAATGATGTTTTTTAAATTGATGCTCAACACCCGTTTTCAAATAAAAATATGCGATTAAATCAACTTGAACTCAGCGCTTACGGTAATTTTACCAACAAAACTTTAGATTTAAGTCAAAACCAAGGTTTACACATTATTTATGGTGACAATGAAGCGGGTAAAAGCACTGCACGCCGTGCCATCAATGCCGTATTATTTGGTATTCCCGAACGCACCCAAGATGCCTATTATCACAGCAATGAAAAACTGCGAATTGGCGCGAAATTGCAATATAATGATGAAGTTCTACACGCTTATCGACGCAAAGGACGTAAAAATACCCTACTCACTGCCAATAACAACCCCATCGATGAAGAACTATTAAAACAATTACTTGGCGGTATTACAGAAACCCAATACAATGCCCTATTTTGCTTAAATCATGAACGCCTTGTTCAAGGAGGTGAAGATTTACTTAACAGTAGTGGCGATGTGGGCGAAAGTTTATTTGAAGCAGGCACGGGTACGCTGAAACTACATGAATTACTGACAGATTTAGACAAAGAAGCCGATACATTATTTAAAGCACGCGGTAGCAAACCAAAACTGAATCAAACCATCAAAAATTACAAAGAAGCCTGCCAAAAAGTCAAAAGCTCCGCATTGCCCGCCAGCAAATTCAAAGACTATGATTCTCGTTTAGAGCAAGCCTATGAAACCCAAAACAAATTAAACCAACAACTGCAAAATTCGCGTGCTGAACAAGCAAGATTGGCTCGAATTCAACGTACACGACCTTTATTACAACGCTATACCGAATTACAACAACAACTTGATACATTAACAAATGTCATTATTTTACCCGATGACGCAAAAGCCCAACGTATCGAAGCCCATTTAGCATTGCATACAGCTCAAGCTCAAACCAAACAAAGTCAGCAACTGATTGAGCAATTACAAACGCAATTAGCCATTATCAATATTCCTAGTGAATTACTCGGCCAAAAATCCACCATTGATACCTTACGGGAACAACTGGGCAGTCATTTAAAAGCCGCTCGCGATTTACCTGGTGTCCGTACTGAACGTCGAACCATCGAAAATGAAGCCCAAGACTTGTTAAAACGGGTCTATCCTCAATTGGCATTACATGATTTAACTGATTTGGCCATTACTGACCCACAACGCGAACAAATCAAACAACTGGCAGATGACTATCCCGCATTACGTGAAAAACAAGCCAATATCCACGAACGTTTAGATAAAACCACCCAGCAATTTTTACAATTACAGAAAAATTTAGAATCCTTACCTTTGCCGCATGATTTAACCCAATTGAAAGCAGCATTAAGTCGCGCCTTAAGACAAGGTGATTTAGAACAATTATTAGCAAAAGATGATAAAGAAGTCCGATTATTAACCGCTCAAGCTGAAATTAGCTTAAAACAACTCGGTTTATGGATGGGTACATTAGAAGAATTAGAACAATTGCCATTACCCAATTTAGAACGGATTGAAACTTTTGACCGCTGCTTTAAAGAGCAAGAAAATGATCGGCAACGGATTAAAGAAAAATTACTTGATGCGCGACAACGTTATACTTTAGCTTCACAGAAAATTGACGCATTGCGCTGGGCTGGAGAAGTCCCGACTGAAAGCATGTTAACCCAAGCCCGCCAAGACCGTGACCAACGTTGGCAAAGTCTCAAACATGCACAACCAACCCAAGATATGTTTCAAGGGTTCGAGCAAGCAATGAAGCGCGTTGATGAATTATCCGACCGTTTACGCCGTGAAGCACATCGAGTTGCAGAACAAGCTGCTTATATGGCAGAACGGGACAGCGCACAACATGAACAAGAAAATCAAACCCGCAAATGGCGTAAAAGCGATGAATTATTAGCAGATTTACAGGCTGAATGGGAACAATGTTGGCAATCTGTGGGTATTAAACCATGGTCACCAACGGAAATGCGCAGTTGGTTGGCTGAATGTTTAGCATTGCGTCAACAAATTAATATTTTACGTGAACGTCGCCAGCAGTTAGAAACCCGTCAGGAATTAATTGCAGATTTATGTCAGGAATTAAGTCAAGCATTGGCACAATTACCAGAAGGCGTGATGCCGCTAACTCGTTTGATCGATTTAACCGAACAGACTCAAGCCAGCATTGATGAAGTCAATCAGCTTAAATTGCAACGCGATGATTTAAGCCGCCAAATCAAAATGATGGATACTGAACAACAACGTTGGGGATTGGCAAAACAGCAAATTCAACAGGCTTTGGATGATTGGCAACGGGATTGGTTAAAAGCGATTGAGCCATTGCAACTAGAAGCTGAAACTCGGCCTGAAACCGTGCGCAATGTATTGGATAGTTTGGATAAAATCCTCAATAAATTAGACAAAATCAATGGTTTAAAACGACGGATTGAACGGATGGAAGAAGATGCAGAACACTTCCGCGATGAGGTAAATAAAGTATTAACCGCACTTGTACCTGAATGGGTGAATGAAGAAGTTGAACAAGTGATTCCTAAATTATCTGCCCGTTTAAGTCAGGCTGAAAAAGATGCAACTTTATACGAGCAAATCCAACAACGTTTGCAAGCAGAGCAACAAGATTTAAATAAAGCCCAAACTCAGACCCAACACGCTCAAGTCAAATTAGATGCTTTGTTATCACAAGCACATTGTGAACATTTAGACGAGTTGGAACAAGCTGAACAATTATCGCTGCAAAAACAATCGCTATCACATGATGAGCGAGAAACGAAAAAACGGCTACTTGAATTGGGTGAAGGTATGTCCACCAATGAATTGGCAACTGATGTAAACAGTGTTGATATGATAGAAGTACCTGCATTATTGCAACAAACTCAGGAACAAGTTCAGCAATTAGAATCAGAACGCTCGGAACTTGACCAAACGATTGGTGAGTTGCGGACACTGCTTAAACAAATGGATGGTAATGATACGGCGGCACAAGCAGCCGATGAGGCGCAATTGGCATTAGCAGAAATGCAAGATTTGAGTGAGCGTTATATGCAAGTGACTTTGGCAGCATCTGTGTTACGCAAATCAATAGACCGTTATCGAGAGCAGCACCAAGCCCCATTGTTAAACCGCGCCAGTGAATTATTTAGTCATTTAACTTTGGGTAGTTTCCAGCGTTTGCGCGTGGGCTATAACAGTAGCGATCAGCCAATTATTTTAGGAGCACGTTTGCAACAACAAGAAGGCATTCCCACCTCAGCCATGAGTGATGGCACACGAGACCAATTATATTTAGCATTACGTTTGGCCAGCATTGAACATTATTTGCAGAAAAATATGACTTTGCCTTTGGTATTAGATGATATTTTGATTAATTTCGATGATTTACGAGCAAAAGCAACATTAGAAGTATTGGGAAACTTAAGTCAGAAAATGCAGATTTTGTTTTTTACCCATCATAGCCGTTTAGTTGAAATTGCACAGCAATCTACAGAACAGTTATGGGTGCATGAATTAGCTATCCCAGAAAACATGTAATATAGTCATTTTATTCTAAAGTGATATAGGACTAGCAGTCCTCGATTTTGAAACTGATTGATATTTAAAGTGTAAAAGGACTGCCAGTCCTAACACATAAACCGAAATTGACTATATCTGAAAGTAGAATCTATCCAAATAAATCTCCCATATCCCAATAATCTTGAGCCAAAAAAATAGCCCGCCAAAACCAGAGTGTAATAGCGAGCTATATTTCTACGAAAGCTTATTCAAAACTACTTAGGATGCTCATCAGCAAAACGTAATTTAACACTGAGTTCTAGTAAATTTACTAAGCCATAGTCAGGATATAAAGCTTTCATTTTCCCAACAACATCTTCGATACTTGTGCCTTCAGCCAAGATTTTATCGAATTGATTCAAATACTCAATCATTGTATCTACAATACTAATGTCGCTTAAACCTGCATCGACTGGTTTGTGACCTGGTATAATTGTTTTGACATCAGCCGCTTTTTCCTTGATTTTTTTCAAGTTTTCAATCCACTGCATCCGAGCATCATGATTATTTTCCGCTAACCAAAGATGATTGCGATCATATATCATGTCTGTTGCAATTAAGGTTTTGCTCTCAGGTAGATAAATCGTGGTTTCGTCTGAAGTATCACCACGATCAAAACGGATAATATCAAATGAACAGTCACCAAAAATCACTTTAGCTTCATCATAAGGTGTTGGCACAACTAAGGTATTACTAATATCTGCATCACTGCCGTAACGATCAATATTGCCTTGACCTGAAGCTTTGATCTTCTCTACAGTTGATGTGGTGGCATAGACTTTGGCATTTGGAAACCGAGCGGTTAACGCCGATAAACCAAGATAATGGTCAGGATGGGCATGACTAATCCAAATTGCTTGTAAATCCTTACCCTTGGATTCAATTAAATCAGCAACCTTAGTCGCTTGAGATAATTTCATTTGAGCATCAACGACAATGGCTTTCTCTTCTGCCATCACAATCGTTGAAATAACATGAAAATCTTTCCCCGTAACAGTTTCAACTTCTAAATTTTTGCATGTGTCAGCGTTAGCAAACGATGAGCAGGACGCAAGGCACAAGCCTAACACTATGGTTTTACATAGCATAAATATTCCCTCTGGTCTGTGAAACAGTTTGTGTGTAGCATTCAAAATCAGTAACACGATAAAATCAATGGATCGGATATTTTTTATAACTATTTGTTTTTTTAGTATATTTAAATTCCCAATTAAACTGAAAAATTGCTTATTTTTAAAACAGTTACAATTTTAGGCGATGGGAATTTTTAAAAACTGTCCGAAGTATTATAAAATCGTATTACAACAACTTCAAAATAGAGTAATGAAGCAATAAAAAAGCCATATCACTCAATGAAAAACTGTTTTCTTTGTACTTCAGTTAATTGGCGTGAAACTGTCATACGGGCATATTCAATTAAATCTTGTGTCGAAGCAAAATAAGGATATAAAAATAAGCTGCCATCTTTTAAGCCTGTAAAAATATACTCTCCATCAGGGCGGAATAAAGCAAATTGTACCGCTTCAGACCCTGCAAATCGCACCACCTCATGTCCTGTATTGATATCCCATAAATGCGCACTTTGGCCATAATCCATGGTCAATAAACGCTGTCCATCAGGACTAAATGCCACATGCACCACCATACCCGCGTGTTCACCAAAGATTTGCACTTCCTCACCTGTTCTTACTGACCATAAACGTGCAGTTTTGTCGTATCCTGCGGTGGCTAAATAACGGTCATCAGGACTGAATGCCGCATGAGTCACAACATTAGTGTGGCCAAGTAATACCATAGAGGAAATATTATGGAAACGCCGCTGCAAATGCCATAAACGTACGGTTTTATCATAAGATGTTGTTGCAAGATATTGGCTGTCATGACTAAATTCAGCGTGTGTAATCGCATTTTCATGTCCAATCAAATCGGTTAATGGCTCACCATCATATCCATCCCACAATGAGGCCGTATCATTTTCTATGCTGACAATATAACTGCCATCTTGGTTAAAACCTGTGTAAGTGATGGGATTGTTACGCCCTGTAAATTTTTTTATCAACTCACGGCTAGAAACATCATGCAAATAAGCATTGGCATCATCAACACTCAACATCCGATGTCCCAATGGGCTAAACATAGCCTGATGCACTGCACCTTCATAATCAGATAAAATTGCAATTTGCTTACCTGTAATCACATGCCATAAACGCATGGTTTTATCATCTGAGGCACTGAGCAAATACTCATTATCCATACTAAAGGCAACCTGATTAATCGCAGCTTCATGGCCTTTAAGTTGGCTAATTCTTGCATTGAAATGCCATAAATTAATTAAACCTTGTTCATGTGCCGTGGCTAAATAATCTAAGTTGGGACTGAATGCAGCATATTTTATCGGCTTTGGTTGATGGGTAAAGGCAACACGTTGTTTTCCATTATTAAAATGCCATAGCTTAGCGGTTGCATCCTTGGCTGTACTGATAATATAACGGTTATCTGGACTGAAATAAGCATTATTGACAATGGCTTGATGCCCTGCCAACTCAGCGCATTTTATCTGGGTTTTAGTGCTCCAAATCGAAATATTTTTATCCCAACTGCTGGTAACCACCCAAGCCCCATCATTACTAAAATCGATGCTTTTAATTTTTTGTTGAGGATATAAAGTGTGCTTTATTTGAGCGGTAGCGGTGTCCCAAATACCAATGGTTTGATTATCATAAAGTGCCGCTAATTGTGTTCCATCAAGATCAAGCTGGATTTGAACTAATTTAGTTAAGTTAGGCAATAAATGTATTTGCTGTGCGGTGTCAAGTTGCCAGACCCCAATGTCAGATTCAGATATAGGGACAATTAACGCTTGGCTGTCAGCACTAAAAATGCTTTGCTTATTTAAGGCACTAGACTGAACAGATAAAACAAGTTGCCCCGTCGTTGCATCCGATACGCTGACCATGCCATTTTGTTCCGAAGCCAGAATGTAAGCACCATTGGGAGAAAACTGGACGTGTTGAATCGGAGATTGATATTGATCTAAAACTAAAGTCAACTGCTCCGTATTAAATTGCCAAATTCGCACGGTATGATCTACTGAACCAGTGACGACATATTGATTATCAGGACTAAATGCAGCAGAGGTGACAATATCACTATGTTGTTGGCGTAATGTATAAACTTGATCGCCACTATGTATATCCCATACTTGAGCGGTTTTATCCCCTGCTACCGTCACCAGCCACTGATTATTTAGGCTAAAATGGGCTTGCATTGGATATTGGGCTGAACTATTTGGATTGTGGGTAAGAATCGCCATCAATTGCCCTGTTGCCACTTCCCACAAACGTGCACTATGGTCTTTAGCTAAGGTCAGTACATATTGTCCATTAGGGCTAAAAATCGCTTTATCTATCGTCAGTTGATGCCCTAATAAAGTACGGTGTTCACGCGGCTGAATCAGTGCATTATATAATTGTTGTTCGGCTTCAGGGCTATAAGGCCGCTGATATTGAGTTTGTTCATCAGGTAAGGCGGCCAGTGCGATAAGTATGCCATTGGTTGCATTGCCTTGTGTTGTTTGCTGGGCAGATAAATTGGCTAAAAACTTTGAGTGCAAACGTTGAATACGATTCGCTTCAGTCAGGGCAAATTGCTCAGTTGCTCGTAAATGATACATTTTAAACGCGACAATGGCCGTTAATATCATCAGCACCAGCATAAAACTGACTACAAGGGAAATAATAATACGTCGATATTTTCTATAAATGGGAAAAGATAAGCGATGCTGTTTTAATAGTTTCTTACTCAATGTTCTCAGTTTTTTGGTTTTAATATGGCTGTAAACTTCAACCGACTTGTTTTTTTGTTGTAGCAATTGTGAAATTGACCATTCAACCCGGCCACGTTCTATCGTTTGCAAATAATTGACATGGCGTTGCCGATGCTCAGCATACCATTGCTGTAATTCATGAAACCGTTGTTTGACTTTTAATGAGTTATACATAGTTGATGATTATTTCGAAGTGCAACAGCATTGGATTAAAGTTAACCTGATAAGTTTTAAAATCTGGGGCAATACGCGTTTCAAGTCAATTCTATGTCTAAATTTATGCAATTAGATAGAGGCTTTTATCTCTCTGTCTGGTCTATTTTACCTAGATCATTTGAACAGAGTATTTTTTAATATCGCTATCATCATCGCAAACGTGTAATTATTAACTCAATTTCTGCAAAATTTAAAAAAGCTTGAAAATGTAGGGTGGAATAGGTGTGCCTCAAACCTTAAAATATTTGAATAATATCACACACCGTATTCCACCTTTTGCGATAGTCTCCCACCACCCCATTGGTGGAAAACGCTGCGCTATCCCGCCCTACACTATAAATATTATGTATTATTTGCAACCAGATATTTTTTGCGTAACTTGAGTTATTTATAAAAACGGCACAGTTTGAAAATAAATAGATTATGTGTTGTCAATTTGTTTGGAACGAAACACATTATTATTCATAAAATAGGGTTATAGATCAATTCGATCTTAAGTATGAGGACTGGCAGTCCTTAAATATTTTAAATATCAAATAGTTTTAAAACCTAGGACTGCTAGTCCTATATCATCTTAAAATAAAATGACTACAGTAGATTGCTTAAGACTGCCTATGCTTGGAAGAATGGGCAGCCTCATAATGAAGAAAGAATTTAACTTAATACCTTACACTAAAATCTCTCTCTATTTACACAATAACTTCAGTCATTTCTAAAATATCTTCAACGGTTTCCGCTTCAATTTCTCGTAATGGCAACATAGCATGGCCAACACCAACACCGAATACACCAGAAAATATCACCACAGAACGGGTGAGGCTGTAACGTAAAATAGACGCAGCGGCTAAGTTTGTCACCCCATAACCCGCCCAGAACAATAAGCTATAGCGTAGACTATTATTCAGTTTATTCGAAATCTCAAATATATCGGTAAACTGGCTTAAACTGCCATCAAGTAATACGACTTGTGCCATATCCATTGCAATCGAAGATGCACCACTGAGAGAAACCGAGACATTTGCCTGTTTCATCGCAATTGCATCATTAATTCCATCACCGACAAAACACACATGGCGGCCTTGTTCCTGTAATTGCTTGACTAAAGCGGCTTTGTCTTGCGGTAATACTTCGTAAAAATAGTCGTCAATCCCCAACGATTCGGCTAATTTACGAGTGGCTTGTTTGTGATCGCCTGATACAATCGCAATGTGCTGAATCCCGCTGTCACGCAAAGTCTTTAAAACCTGCTTCACTTCTGGGCGAACTTGTGGCCGTAGCTCTAACACGCCTTTGACTTGCTGGTCGATTGCAACCATGATTAAAGAATAACCTTGTTCATCAGCGTGTTGTTGAGCTTGCATAATGATTTCTGGTAATTCAATCTGTTCCGTTTGCATAAATCGCGCACTGCCGACTTGAATCACTTGCTGTTGATAATGCACGGTGATGCCATAACCCACTTTGTAATGCGCATCGTCAATATTAAACAGAGGCAAATTATAATGCTGCGCCTCATTTAAAATCGCATTAGCAACAGGATGAGCAAAACGACATTCAACCGAGGCAGCATAAGTTAAAACCTGCTCTTCATTCAAATCATCACACACCACAATTCGTCCAACAACAGGCTGGTCAGTGGTTAAAGTGCCTGTTTTATCAAATAAAACCGTGTCGACTTTGGTTGATTCTTCCAATGCACGACCATCTTTAATCAAAATACCTTTCGAAGCCATGACGTTGAGATAATTAAAGGTTTGCATTGAAGTCAAAATTTTAATTGTATTGGTTGGGGCACTGATTAAAATAGAGGCGGCCGAAGATAAACCAATGAAAGGCACAGATAAGGCACTGAAAGCCAATAATGGTGTGGATGCTTGGTCAGCCCATTTTTCACCTTCAAGCTGCAAACTGGTTTTAAAGGTAGCAGTATGATTGAGTAATTCACCCAATTTTGCCACCGTGGTTTCAGCCCCTGTTTGTTCAACCTGCAAGTACACTTTGCCACTGATTAATAAGGTCGAGGCAAATACTTTGTCTCCAACACCACATTCAACGGGCACGGCTTCACCTGTTAGCGCGTGTTGGTCAATCACTGCCATACCTTGCTGAATAATGCCATCGACAGGAATGACCATACCTGTATTGACAATCACCACATCATCTAATTGTATGATTTCTAAATCGACTTCAATTTCTGTATTGTCACGCAATATCCACACTTTATTCGGCTGCTGTTCAAATACATTAGTCAGGATTTTTTTAGACGTATCCTTAGTCTTACTCACCATCTTCTCACCAAAATGATAAACCCACGCTTCAATCGCCCCTGCAAAGGCTTGATTCAATGCGATGGCTAATACCCCAGTGGTTGCAGTCAAGGTATCATTGCGAATGCGTTTTTCATTTCGAATTGTTTTGACCGCATCATCAATAATAGGAATCGTGGTATAGCTCACAACCACTACGCTGACAGGAATAAGTGGCGGATACGCATAACTGGCAATGCTGACCCCAAGACCAACGGAACTGGCTGCAAAATAATGGTCATGATTGGCTTTTGCATGTTCAATAGTCTGATTATGTTCTGATTCTGGTATTGATTGATTTGTTTGTATTGCAATTGGTTTGGCTTTGAAACAGGTTTTATAAGCCTTCACGCCTGCGTAAACAGTAAACATAATACCGAGTTTGGCTAGTAACATTTTTAACTGGATTCCGTGCCGAGACTGGATAATCTCATTAGGCTAGCATAATTTTTAAAGTTTTTTTATATTTGTTTGGCTTAAATCTAAAATTTTAGCGCGACCTCATCGACTTATCTGTTTGTAAATCAACACCTCTTATAAACTCAAATGCACTGAATGATGACAAATATCTTTTATAATCCTTCATTTTGTGATTAGATTAAGTTAAATGACTTAGTTTTCAACTTTTAAGCGAGGTTTATCATGCAAGCTAATGCGGCCTTTTTCGGGCGTTTTTTGGTGTTATTGATCGGACTATGTTGGCAAGCGGCTTATGCTGATATAGGGGTGGTGTCAGGCGGTAATCAAACCATTACCATCGGCAGCCCTTCCACTAATATTATTTTTAAAGTCGCTGATGCAGCAGGCAATCCACGCACGGGTGTGGTGATGCAATTTTCCATGTTGACCCCATTAGGCACGCCGACTACTCAAGGCTTGAGCGTCACTTTAGCCCCTGTCAGCAGTAATGCCGAAGCGTTTACTAAATTAACAGAAGTAGGCAGTTTTATCACGGGGACTTATACGATTTACAGTAGTTTGATTGGAGAGCCAACAGAATCAGGCTTTACCACCATTAATGTGATTTCTAAAGCGGCGAATTCTAATATTGTGATTTCTTCTGGTGCACAGCAAACCGTCAAAGCAGGACAGGCCTCTAAACCTGTTGTTTTTCAAGTATCAGATAGTTTTGGTAATCCTGTGACAGGTATCAATGTTAACTTTAGTTTGATTAATCCAGCAGGAGAAGTAACGGTCGATGCGCTGACGCTGGAACAAATTGATGTGAATCCAGAAGGACAAGCCACCACTCAAATTAAAGCCCAAGCCACTCAACTTTTAGGGACTTATGCTTTAATTGCCCAGCTAACCAATGACAGTACTAAATCAGTGAATACCACGATGAATGTGGTTGCAGCGGATGTGGATAATTTGGTGGCAATCTCGGCTAAAGATCAAAATCTTGCTGTGAATACGGAATCTGATGCGATTACTTTTAAAGCGGTGGATGCTTTTGGTAATGCGATTCGGGACGAAGTGGTTAACTTTATTATGACAACGCCATCGGGTCAGGCAGATGCTAATTTAATCACGGTTCAAACCGCCACCACTGATAAACAAGGCTTAGTCTCAACTCAATTAAAAGCCACGTCAGTATTAGGCAGTTATCGGATTCAAGCTGTCTTAGTCAGTGATAAGAGCAAAACCGATACAGTGAGCGTGATTGTAACTGATAGCAATACAGGGATTTACGTATTAACGGGTTATTTCTCAATCTTAGTTGCTGGCACGAAACCTGAGAATATTAGATTCAAAGTGATTAACGCCAATGGTACGTTAGCCAATAATGTCGGTGTGGTTTTTTACTTATATAATCCTTCAGGCCAATTAATGACGGATGGGATTTTAAACCCCAATGCCACCACGGATAGTTTTGGCGAAGTCACTTTACAGCTTGCACCATTGAACGAAGATGGCCTTTATAGTTTAAGAGCGGCTTTAGCATCCGATGCGAATATTACTCAAATTTTACCATTAACAATTGTTGCCGCAGAAGCTGCACGTTTAACTGTGACTGACGGGGCTGGACAAGTGTTGCCAGCGGGTCGGACTGCAAAGCCTGTTATCTTTGAATTAAGTGATGTTTACGGCAATACCGTCACAGGTAAAACAGTGAATTTTAGCGTGACAAATTCGGCGGGCAATATATTAGCCAGCAGCGTTGAACCCAATCATGGTGTGACCAATGCCAATGGACAAATTACGGTGCAGTTCAATGCCAATACCTTGCAAGATACTTATTTGTTATCAGGAAAGTTAGCCAGCAATGAAGAGATTAAAACATCCACTAATATGTTCATCACTGAGCCATTGCCTTCGTTACCAAGCTTAGGTTTTATGGGAATGATTGATGCTTTGGGACAATTCAGTTTAAATAAACAAGCATCTGTACATGGTGGCACATCGGTAAATGGTGGTGTATTTACGATTGAAAATGCCCAGTTATCAGATGATGTGGCGGATATCCAAGCTTATATCAATGTCGACCCTAAGCATATTGGACAGGTTGCGGATATTTTAGTGGTCGTTGGTGTGACTCCCGCATTTCCAGAAGATGCTTTAGAAACTTATTACACTTATAACACGCCACAACGTTTGGATGCTTGGACACCAGGGGCTGCTTTAACTGCATTTCAAACGGGTGTTACTTTAACCGAAGTCGAATTGATTAAGATTTTTAAAGGCAGCTTTACAGGTCAAGCAGGTGTGCTTCGAATCGCTGTAGGTTATCGTTTAAGCAATGGTACGATTGTATATAACGGTGAAAATTTAATCAGTTTATTAGTGTATTAACAGGGGTTTAATTTGATCTCTCAAGACTGGTGATTTCTCAAAGATTGCCAGTCTTATCATCTCATTTTTTACTCGTCCCAAGCTTGAACAAAGTGTTTATAACCTGTATAAGCGCAACGCTATCTATCTCTAAAATATTGTCAAAAAACACTATGAAATTGTCTGACGTACATGTACGTGAAAAAATCAAAACGGGTGAAATTATCGTCGACCCTCCTCTTTCTGACCATCAAATCGGCTCATTTTCCATTGATTTGCGTTTGGGTAATCATTTTCGTATTTTTAAACCAACTAAAAGTCCTTATATTGATTTAGGGGCAGTCGACAGTGCTTATGCAATGTCAGATCAGTTGATGGAACATATTCATATTCCTGATGATGGCGCGTTTTATTTGCATTCAGGTGAATTAGCATTAGGGGTAACTATAGAAAGATTGGCCTTACCTAATGATTTAGTCGGTTGGCTTGATGGTCGTAGTAGCTTGGCGCGATTAGGTTTGATGGTGCATATCACCGCACATACGATTGACCCTGGTTGGGATGGTAATATTACTTTGGAATTCGTCAATATTGGGCAGATTCCATTAGCTTTGCGTCCTAATATGCGCATTTGTGCAATTAGTTTTGAGCCGTTAACCTCACCGTCAGCCCGTCCTTATACCAGTAAATCTCATGCAAAATATATCGGCCAGAGCGAACCGCTAGGCAGTCAAATCGATAAAGAGCAACACTAAGTTCCATCATCAATTCGTTTAAATCGCCTTGGAAAATAGTGTCGGATTTAAATATATTTTTATGGGTTGATATTGTATTCTCAAAATCAGGCAATGTGCTGCGGTTTAAATTCTCACCACATTGCCTGAATCAAAAACTTATAAGAATCCCATTGCGTTCGCAATACCAATAGCCCCTGTTGCAATTAAAAACAGCGCAACAATAAGGTTTAATATCTGAGGTTTAATCAAGATTAGGACACCCGCAAATAGAGAAATAATAGCTTGAATCAGTGCGGAAGAAAGTGTAATCATTATATTCACCAAGTTTAAATTAAAAGAGCGTAATCAGTGTACATAATTTAAATACCGAGAAGCAATTGATTTTCGTTCGAAATACGTCTTATGTTCTACTCAATACAACAATAGTTTTATGAAAGTAATACTTCAGAAGACAGTTTTTGAAAATCCCTACCACCAAAAATCGTAACAATTTAAAAAATAAAGAATTTCATATTTTGACTGGAGATATTGAAATATTTTAAAAAACAATCAATTATAAAAAATATCTGAATTTTTCTGATCGAACCTCATGAAGGGATTATTATTTATTCTGTCTCTAAAGAAGATGATTATGGCTCAAGTCTGCTAACAGGCAAATATGCACATAGTAATTTAGCTGAAACATTTAATATCACCTCGGCTGTGAATGATCCTCATTTTACCCAACTTAAAGATTTTGCATCTATATGTTCCATTAAACCGTGTGGCGGCCGCTTTTATTAGCTCTCCGATATTCAAAGACAATCAACTGATTGGTGTTTTAGCTTTCCAGCTCTCAATAGATAAAATTAATCAGATTATGCAAGAAAGCACAGGCATGGGTGAGACGGGTGAAACCTTATTAGTCGGTGGAGATGATTTTTTATTGCGCTCGAATTCACGGTTTTTTGATTCGGAAACTATTTTACGCAGAAAAACTGAAACTGAAGCTATTTGAACTGTGGCTAAAGGCATAGTGGTGTGCAAGACGTATTAAATCAGGATGTACTCAGTTTAACCGCCTACATGCCATTAGCAATCCCCGATGTACATTGGATATTAATTGCCAAAATTGATGAGCAAGAAATTCATCAAACCACTGAAGCCTTACAAATGGCCATTTATATGTTTATATTGATTTGCGCCAGTATTGTAATCATTCTCGCACTATTTTTTAGTAAAAGCATTGCTGGTCCGATTACAAAAATGACGATCTGATAATCGCACCCTGTTAATTATTGAGGATGATAAGCATTTTGCACAAGCTTTAATGGATTTAGCGGATTTAGCAAAAGAGAAGGCTTTTAAATGTTTGCGGGCGGCTGATGGTAAAACAGGTTTAGAGTTAGCTAAAATATATTTACCCAAAGCAATTATGTTAGATGTGGGTTTACCTCAATTGGATGGTTGGAGTGTGATGGAGCAGTTAAAAGATAATCCTAATACTCGCCATATTCCTGTACATTTTATATCTGGTGGCTCAGATCATCAGGAAGCAAAAAAAATGGGGGCGATTGGCTATGCTTTGAAGCCTGTGAGCATGGCGGAATTAGGTGAAGCATTTTGTTAATAAAACAGTCAAAAATCTCTTATTGTTAACAGATAATGCACAGCATCAGCAATCCATTATTGAGACGATCGATAATGAGCAAGTCGATATAAGCATTGTTAGCACGATTCAAGAGGCACAACAACTATTAATCCATAGCTTTGAATGTATGGTGGTGGATGTGAGTATTGAACACGATAGTGGTATTGAGTTATTAGGTAAGCTGAGCCAAGAAAGCGATTTATTGCAAGTTCCCATCGTGATTTATACCGAACGTGAATTAACCGAACAAGAGGAGGTTGCATTGCGTTCTTACAGTGATTTGACTGTGAAAGCGGTACATTCTTCAGAACATTTACTAGATGAAGCAACCTTGTTTTTACATGAAGTGGAATCTAGTTTACCAGAGCAACAACGCCGAATATTAAGAATGGTGCATGATAAAGAAGTGCATTTACAGGGTAAAAAAATCTTGTTAGTTGATGATGATGCACGAAATATTTTTGCATTAACTGCTGTATTAGAACAGAAAGGCATGGAAGTTTTTATGGCGAGTAATGGCAAATTAGCTTTAGACGAGTTAGAGAAAATGAGCAGTGTTGATATGATTTTGATGGATATTATGATGCCTGAAATGGATGGTTTTGAAGCAATTCACCGAATCCGTGAGAAAACCCATTATCATAAAGTGCCCATTATCGCTCTGACGGCAAAAGCCATGAAAGGCGATGCAACTAAATGTATTGAAGCAGGTGCAAATGATTATTTATCAAAACCTGTAGATACTGATAAATTACTCTCTCTAATACGAGTGTGGATGATAGCTTAGTTGCTGATTTTATATAGTCATTTTACTTTAAAGTGATACAGGACTGGCAGTCTTAGATTTTAAAACTGATTGATATTTAAAAAATAACAGGACTGCCAGTCCTAACACTCAAGATAGAATTGACTATATCTTGTAAATTATTAGGACTGCCCATTCTTAAAACAGTGACAGTCCCAAATAACAGCCTTTTTATATCGCTATTTATAAAACAATTAACTAATCAGTTCACCACGCAAAGAATTAGGCAAAGCTTTCGTGATTTTCACCTCAACGAATTGACCAATTAATGCCTGTGAACCTTCAAAATTCACCACCCGATTGTTTTCCGTACGCCCAGCAATTTGAGTTGGGTCTTTTTTAGACGGTTTTTCAACTAATACTTTTTGTACGCTTCCTATCATGCCACGACTAATATCCATCGACATCTGATTAATGCGATTTTGTAAAATAGACAAACGCTGTTTTTTCACATCCGCTGGCACATTATCTTCCAATTCCGCAGCAGGTGTACCGGGACGTGGGCTATAAATAAAGCTATAAGAATGGTCAAAACCGACTTCAGCAATTAAATCTATCGTGTCTTGAAAATCCTCATCCGTTTCATTTGGAAAGCCAATAATAAAATCAGAAGATAAACTTAAATCAGGTCGGGCTTCGCGTAATTTACGAATCATGCTTTTATATTCGATACGAGTATGGCCACGCTTCATTTGCATCAAAATACGGTCAGAACCACTTTGTACAGGTAAATGTAAGAAGCTAACTAATTGCGGCACATCGGCAAATACTTGGACTAAATTATCATTCATTTCAATCGGATGTGAAGTCGTAAAACGGATGCGTTCAATGCCTTCCACTTCTGCCACATAGCGAATCAATAACGCCAAATCTGCCATATCGCCATCAGCCATTTTGCCACGATAGCCATTGACATTTTGTCCCAACAAATGAATTTCACGCACGTCTTGTTCAGCTAAACTAACAACCTCGGCTAATACGTCATCAAACGGGCGGCTAACTTCTTCGCCACGGGTATAAGGCACGACGCAGAATGTACAATAATGGCTGCAACCTTCCATAATAGAAACAAATGCACTCACGCCATCAGCTTTAGGTTCAGGTAGGCAATCAAATTTTTCGATTTCTGGGAATGAAATATCAATTTGGGGTTTATGTACCGTCCGCACATTTTTCAGCATTTCTGGCAAACGATGCAAAGTCTGAGGGCCAAACACAATATCAACATAAGGCGCACGTCGGCGAATCACTTCACCCTCTTGGCTTGCGACACAGCCACCGACCCCAATCACAATATTTGGATTTTTCTTCTTTAACTCACGCCACATGCCGAGTTGTGAGAAGACTTTCTCTTGTGGCTTTTCTCGCACCGAACAGGTATTAAGTAATAAAATATCTGCTTGTTCCGCATCTTGGGTCAACTCAGCCCCGTCTGATACTTCTAAGGCTTGTGCCATCCGAGCTGAATCATATTCATTCATTTGGCAGCCAAACGTTTTAATAAATAGTTTTTGTCCCATTGTGTTCCAGCACTTAAGTGTTTAATCATAAATAAGTTTAACTGAGTAGAATAGCAGATTTATCCTGTATTTACATCCTTATGAATAAAGCGGTATTGGTTAAAATGACTCATTCATAAAAATAATCTATATGCTTGAAAAAGATTTAGTTTGCAAAATAGTACTTTCTCGCCATTATCATTATTCATGAAGGATCATTTACTGAGCGGAAGGGTATATATGAAATTTTTAAATGATAGCGATGCGTCAATGGGCGCGGAAGATGCGGAAGATGTAAAACAACCGACTGAAGTTGTTGAGCAAAAGATCATAGAATTACAACAAAATTTGGTCAATTTAGGGTTTGGCGCAGATGCCGAGCAGCGTGGTGAATTATTGTTACAGTTGGGTTATGAATATCTTAAATTAGAAAACCAAGATAAAAATGAGGAAGCTTGGCGCGTCGGCCGACAGGCCTTTGGTTTATTTGCCCCACTGGAGAATTGGGAAGGAGCAGTGCAAGCCTGTGATGTGATGTTCAAAGCTAATCAGCCCGAATCGTTGGTGGCTTTGGGCAATGCGGTATGGTTGGCGGTGACTTTTCCGATTGATCCCGAATTAACCATCATGGTGTTAGAACATATTGTGGATGAAACCCCGCCTGAATCTGACGGTGCAGCGGTGGCCGCAGTGACTGCACATTATATTAGTGATTTGCGGGTTGAGGATGAGAAACAGCGTGAGAATTTGTTATTTTTCACTAATCAATTATTGGGTAAAGTGGCTCGCCGTCATAGTGAAATCCAAAGCCAAGCGCAATTTGACGCATGGTTTGACAAGATGGAATTAAATGAACCTGCTAGATTTTTGAATCGGTTAGGACAAGTATTAAACGTGATGGTACAAGATGACTGGTGGGTTGACCGTGACACATTACGGGACAGTTTACCTGAGTAAATTAACAGTGCTAGGAGTGCAAGGTTTATTTGATGAAATAACCTATTGTTAGCTAAAAGCACGCACTCCTAAATCGCTCAGTTAAACCCGAATTTTAGGCTCTTTATTTTTACGATATAAAATACTGATTCGACCAATTATTTGCACGGTTTCAGCTTTACTGGCTTCACATAACGCCTGTGTCATTTCCAATCTACTTGCCTTATCTGCACCTGCAATACTCACTTTTATTAATTCATGAGTTTCCAGTGCGCGATCTAATTCTTTTAGTAAATTCTCGCTAATCCCTTTATCACCCACCATAATGACAGGTTTTAAATGATGTGCCAATGCACGTAATTTACGAATTTGTTGACTATTCAAAGGCATGGTCTGCTTAAACTCAATCTAATTAAACGTCTATTTTAACATAGTTTTATAATGATTCGTGGTTTCATCAATCAGCAAAAATATCAGCATACTGAAAACCTGAATCTGTAATGTAAATCATCAGCGTAGAGTAAACTGTAAAATCGCAGCCTATGAATAATAGCCATTTTCTTATAACTTATTTGAGCAGCTAATTTAAATCCCAGAAAAATAAATATTATTTAATAATCGATACCCAATCGGTGATAGCTTGAAAAAACAATATAAAATCGATAATTCCAAAGATTATAAAAAGGTTGTTTCAGGTTAAAATATTGCGTAAATATTAGTAAATTGCTATTTTTTAATATACTGTTTATCATTCAATTATAAACACTAACATTTTGAATATTTTAGAGTATTATCAAATGCGCGATTATGCCACCATTGCCACTTTAGCTGTTACCTGTTTCTGCTCAAACTTATGGGCGCAAAGTCTCTCCATTAAAGAATTACAAAGTTTAGACCTTGCCTCATTACTTGAAATCGTGGTTGAAACCGCCTCAGGTACAGAAGAAAATCTGATTGATGCGCCTGCCAGTATGATGATTATAACTGCTGAACAGATTGCACAGCGTGGTTATCACAGCTTAGTTGAAGTGCTACAAGATGTACCGGGGTTTGATGTCATCATCACAAATGGGCCTATGTATTCAAATAGTTATCAACGTGGTTATCGGCTGCCTTTTATGAGTCGTACCTTATTAATGTTTAATGGTATCGTCGATAATTTACTGTGGTCACATGAAGGCGCGTTGTCCCGTCAATATCCATTGTCCAATATCAAACATATTGAAATCTTATATGGGCCTGCCAGTGCTGTGTATGGGCCTAATGCGTTTTTAGGTGTAATCAATGTGATTACGTATGATGGCTCTGATTTAGACGTGGGTGAATATACAGGCGAGGTCAATACACTAGCGGGTAGTTTTAAGTCCCGTGGGCTTGATATTAATGCTCAAGGTAAACCTGTTGAAGATTTATCTTTTTCTATCGCAGCGAAATTATTTAAAAGTAACGAAGCTGATTTAAGTTATCGTTGGGGATTTACCTCAAATGAGCAACTTAGCAATCAATCTATTTGGGGTAGCATTTTAGATTTTGAGCATGAAGGGCAACAGCTTGGACATTATTATGACCCAACCAATGATTATGGGGTTATGGCGGATGTAACTTATAAGGGTTTAAAATTAGGTTTAATTAATTGGCGGACTAAAGAAGCGTATGGTGGTTATTATGCGTCTGATCGCACTCAGAGCAATCTTTTTTGGAATAAATTCAATGCCCAATATTATTTAGAATATGAAACAGATTTAAGCGATAAACTACAATCTAAAAGCTTTATATCCCATCAAACCAGTCGTCATTATGGCTATTGGGGAGAGGCTGAACCTGATGGAAATGCTACATCTTTTATCAGTTTAACTCAGTGGAATTCTATCAATTATAGCTGGTTATTTAAGCAAGATTTTGAATATCGACTCAATGACACGCTGTTGTTCTTATCAGGTTTGAAATATCAACGTAAAGAATTAACAAAAGCCTATGATGTGCCTGGTTATTGGGAGTCCTCAGTCAGTTCCAGTACAGAATCAGGCAGTGGTATTGGACACAGCAGCGACCCAAGTTACACACCACCACCGCCACCTTATCGAGACATGCTTGAATCAAATTTAGCATACACGCATGATATTGGCGGCTATGTACAAGCAATTTTTGATGTTGAGCCATTCCGTTTTAATTTAGGGGTGCGTTATGATAAAAACTCGATTTATGGACAAGTTATTAATCCGCGTTTTTCAGCGATTTATAAACATGATAGTGCATGGACATTCAAATTATTGTACGGACATGCGTTCCAAGAGCCTGCACCGTTACAATTATGGGGTGGCTGGAGTGGTCGTCTGGCTAATGAGGACTTAAAACCTGAACGTGTACAAAATTTGGAAGCCGTGATTTTACATCAATGGGAAAATGTATTTCATGAGTTGTCCATTTACAAAGCCCATTACAGTGATGTTATTAAGGAGGAAGCAGAAAATGCAGGACAGCGTGATATTTACGGCTTGGAATATCGTTTACAAAGCTCATTGAATAATTTTTTAGATGCTGATGATATTGATATGTATTTCAATTACACCTATACCCATGTAAAAAGTTCTATGTATTACAATCATGAACAAGCTGCTTGGCTTATTGGGGAAGCGGAATTAGGTGATATTGCACCACACAAATGGAATGTGGGGCTTAATTTGCCATTGGATTCGCATTGGAATTTAAATCTACGAGCTAATTATGTGGGTGAACGTGAACCTTACTTACGTAATCCGTTGCGTGGAAAACGGGTGATTGAGGATTATTTCACTTTAAATACCGCTTTGAGTTATGAATATGAGCCTTTTTCGGTCACATTGAAGGTGTTAAATGCCTTAGATGAGGATTATTATCACCCTGGTGCAGAGGCCGCCAGTGCAGGCGATGACTTTAGCCAACGTTCCTTAGGTTATCAAAACTCGTTAATTCCTCAAGCAGGTCGTTCTTATTGGTTAAATGTTCGTTGGCAATTTTGAGTGTAAATTATCTATTAATATGTAGAATGGGTAAGCGATAGCATCATCCATCAACGCTGAAATATCCTATTCCTCATATTGCCAATTCAATATCAAAATTTTAGATATGTTTGTGTTTCCAAAAGGTGTATGACGCTGCGCTTATACACCCTACGCGGGCTAAATTGGACAATCAAATTTTTCAATCGGGAAATCTTCATTATTAAGTATACCCATAGATGAATAGTCGCAGCCCAGTAAATTAGGTTTTTTGGTATTAATTAACTCAAGTTACGCAGAAAGGATTTTGTGTTTAAAAATTTGGAGTTCTTGAAAAGCAGATTGAATAGCCTTGAGATAAAGTTTAGAACGAATGGCAAAATTTGGATTTAATCTTAAGCTTTTCCATGTTAAAGACCGCAAGAATAGAAGCAAAAATATGGTTAACTTGTGCATTAACTCTACGAGCAGGAGATTTGGT
>JADGDW010000284.1 GCA_016744725.1 Candidatus Albibeggiatoa sp. nov. BB20
AGACAGCTTTGAATCTGTTGCTGAGCTGCAAATAAAGCAGGTTTAACCCGCTTAAAAATCAATCCAAAAGCCTCATCATAAGTACAAACACGCCTACGTCGCAAAGCGGCCTCTTCCCAATATTGAGCAATATCAACCACCCGAAGTAAGTACATATCAACCTGACAAAGGCTACTCCATTTTTTGTATTGATAATGCGCACACACGTCAGTGGATACTTCACCATAGACCCCTGCTTCCTCAATACCTTCTTTCACGGCAGACTCCCAAGCAAGCATATTAGGTTCAAGCATACCTTTGGGAAATATCCAGCGATTTGGTTTTCTGGTACTGGTGATAAGCACATATTTGACCGTGTCATTCTCAATAAAATAAGGAATAACACCACTTTGTATAATCATAGGACAACGCTGGAATTTGGCTTGTACCATTTTAGTTTATGCTATAAAGCGATCAATTCTTTAACACGCTGTCTTAATACTGGAACAACTTCTTGTTCAAACCAAGGATTGCGCTTCAGCCAAAGTTGATTGCGTGGTGAAGGATGTGGCAGTGGTAAATAATCAGGTAAGAAAGTTTGCCATTGTTTTATATTTTCAGTCAAGGTTTTACAACATTTATTGCCTAAATAGTAGTGTTGTGCATATTGACCAATCAACAGCTTTAATTGAATTTGAGGTAATTGAGCTAATACTTGAGGATGCCACAAAGGTGCACATTCTGGACGTGGCGCTAAATCACCACTTTTGCCACGACCGGGATAGCATAAACCCATTGGCATAATGGAACAATAATCTGTATTGTAAAATATTTCAGGGTCGATTTGTAACCATTCTCGCAACCGCTTACCACTCGCATCATTCCAAGACAAGCCCGTTGCATGAACCCGAGTACTGGGTGCTTGTCCAACGATTAAAATTTTGGCGTTGAATCCCACTCTAATCACAGGCTTAGGCGGATTAGGCAAATGAGTTGCACACAATTCACAAGCACGTACTTGTGTGAGCAAATGAGTGAGGAGCGGATATGTCATGACTACCGTAGCTATTTGAACATGGTTAATTTACAAAATGTTCATGCCATTGTTTTTGGGTTCGTTGTAAAATATCCAAAGCTTTTGTCATATCAGGATACTGGATTGAAAAATCTGTTTTTTGTAATTGTTGCAAACCAACTTGCATCTCAACCACTTGCATAGAATTCTGGTCATAATATTGATTGAGCCAAGCTGTCGCTTCATTTAAAATCGTTTGAAAAGCCTGAAAATCTGATTTTAATAACGCTAAACGGGCAGACTCAAGTTTTAAACCTAAGCCTTGTTGTACAAAAAACATTTGTGAATCAGTCAATAATCCCACATCAACATTTTCATTATGATTGACTGTGACCAGTTGTTTCATTTCATTCCAAACTACACTGGTTACATCTCCCCAAGATTCTAGCATTGAAAATACGGCCAGCGGCTGTTTATCTACTGTCGTTTTAACGGGCGGTGGTGTCGCAGCTTTGACTAAAATCAGTTGGGGTAATTGATTAATATAATCAGAAAGTTGCTGAGAAATTAGCGTCGTATCCAAGCTTGGCATTGTCTGTAAGGTCGCTATATCTTGTTCAATTTGCGCTATCAGAGGCTGAGAAAGTTGTGGCTGTGACCATTGCTGTAATTTGTGTTTTGCCGTAGCGAGTATACTTAATGCTGTTTTGCTATCCTGCATAAAATTCAATCGATGCTGAGCTAAATTTAATAAATAACCGATTTCGCTCAACGTCCAATCCTGAGACGCTTGTAGCTTGCCGCTTATTTTTTTGGCGTGCTGTACGGCTTCGTCAATTTTGGTGATTTCTTGATTCTGTGATTCAAGTTGCGCCCCTGTAGCTGCCATGAATTCTTTAATAGAAATAATAAAATGATTGGCTTCATCTTGTTTTAAATCTGTTTTTGATAGCCCTTGTTCTAAATTTTGTTGTTTTGCAACGAGGTCTTGCATGGCTTGTTGTAGCATATTTAATTGCGTATCGTTTGAATCGTTCGTAGTCTGTTGTGTTTCTTGATTCAGTTTTGCGGCACTATGCTGACTTGTAGAAACGATGGCAACTTGTTGGCCTACGTGCTCTCCAATTTGATACATTTGAGTGAAGACATAGTAGCTCACGCCCAATAAACAAAGAATCAATAAGGAGGAGAATGTATTTAATATTTTTGACCCGCCACGACGTGGTTTTTTATTAACAGGTGGCTTTTCTTCGGATGATACTGTTGCTTGAGCATTTGGTAATTCAGTTGAATAAGATACTTTGCCTTTTTCATCATAATGTGGATAGAGCCTGCCTGTTGGGTTGGGCATTTGAGATAAAGGAGTGATTGAGTCAGATTGATTTGCCATTGCATACGCCTTACACGTCTGTTTTAATCGTATTATAC
>JADGDW010000285.1 GCA_016744725.1 Candidatus Albibeggiatoa sp. nov. BB20
CCTATGTATTAATTTAATCGCCATTTTATTGTAAAAAATATTTTTACTTATTGAGGGTTCGCTATGTGATTAATATATCATTATAAATTGTAATGAAAAATCAAATCAGCTTCAAAATATCCATTTTATACTAAATCATCATGTTTTTTAAATAAATAAACTTTATCATTCAATTGATATACAGATTGTAATTTGACACGATATTTAATAACGCATTGGTTATTAAGGTGTTTGCAGTTTGAATTGGATTTTTTAAATGGGCATAGAATATGAAATCACTATGATTACACTGAAATAGAATCGCAAAAAGTTTAATACATGCTATTTGCATCAAACTAAAAAACTTAATTTATAAATAAACTATTTTTTTATAAAAAAGAAATAAACGTAAAATCCAAATTACTAGCGACAGCTTTTCTACAAAATAACGTATTCTAAAGCACAGTTATATTTTTTTATGTTTTTTATATTTAAAGAGGTACTATTTATGTTTAAGTTAAAAACTTTAGCGGTTACAATGTTATTGGCATCAAGTTTACAAGTACAAGCTGCCCCATTAACTTCATGGGCAACAGAGTCAACTTGGAATAACGCATTTTTGAATGATGTATTGTGGAATGACAAAAAGAAAGGTCATGAAGAGCATCGTGCAAAATCTAAAGCGGCTTGTGAAGGCAAACAAGAAGGTGATAGTTGCGAATTTGAAGGCAGAAAACACACAGTCAAAGGTACGTGTAAAAAGAACCGTAAAGATGACTTGATATGCAGAGGCGAAGGCAAACGTAAACCAAAACGTGAAAAGCCAGAGTAATCATTTAATCTGAGTACTGAAGTGACGCACAAACTTTCCTATAGCCAGTGCGTCATTTTAGCTTATCTCGTTGTTCCTCGCTCCAATCGGCGATAAGTAATTGCTTCAGTTAAATGCTGAGTCTTAATTGATTCACTATCTGCCAAATCTGCAATTGTACGAGCCACTTTTAAAATTCGATGCCATGCCCGTGCTGATAAACCAAGCTGCTCAATTGCTTTATCCAATAAAAGCTCATCATTAGCACTAAGCTGACAAAATTGGTCAATTTCCTTATTCTCTAAATTACTGTTTGCCTTGCCCTGATTGCGTTGCCATTGGGTTTGACGCGCTTGCACCACTCGCTCACGTACGGTTTGGCTATTTTCTCCCCGATTTTCAGAGCGCAACTCAGCCCGAGGTAAATTAGGCACTTCAATATGCAAATCAATTCTATCCAATAATGGGCCTGATACTTTTGCACGATAACGTCGTACTTGATCGGTTGTACATTGACAACGCGGATCGCCTAAATAACCACAAGGACAGGGATTCATCGCTGCAATTAATTGAAAATTAGCTGGAAATTCTGCTTGGCGAGCTGCCCGTGAAATGGTGATATTGCCAGATTCCATCGGTTCGCGTAACACTTCCAAAACCCGTTTATCAAACTCTGGTAATTCATCTAAAAATAAAATCCCATGATGGGCTAAAGAAATTTCACCTGGACGCGGCTGACTACCTCCACCAACCAAGGCAACACCTGATGCGGTATGATGTGGAATTCGGAAGGGTCGCACTCCCCATAATTTTGCTTCAAAGCCATTTTGACGGGCAATTGATGCAATAATCGCGGTATCCAAGGCTTCTATTTCTGTCATGGGTGGCAATAGGCCTGCCATTCGACTGGCTAACATGGTTTTACCTGTACCAGGAGGACCTACCATCAATAAATTGTGTCCACCTGCGGCGGCGACTTCTAGTGCACGTTTAGCATGATGTTGACCACGGACATCGCTTAAATCAGGAATATGTGAGGGAATAATCGGTTCGGGAGTTTTGGCGGAAAAAATGGGGGTAATGATTTCAATATTATCTAAATGATGACAAATATCACGCAAATGCCGAATCGGAAAAATAGACACATCACTAATCATCTGAGCTTCATCTACATTTTGCTGTGGTACAACAACCGCCCGTTGCAATTGTCTGGCAGCCAAGCCCAATGGCAATACACCACGCACAGAGCGTAATTCGCCACTCAAAGCTAACTCACCAACAAATTCATAGTTTTCTAAGCCGTCTAGTCCAACTTGCCCTGAAGCGGCCAAAATGCCCAATGCAATCGGCAAATCAAAACGACCACCTTCTTTAGGTAAATCAGCAGGCGCAAGATTAATCGTAATACGTTGTTGTGGAAATATATACTGACTATTCATTAATGCGCTACGTACACGATCTTTACTTTCTTTAACTGCCGCTTCGGGTAAACCAACAATAGACAACGCAGGCAGCCCATTAGTTAGATGCACTTCAATCGTCACGGGTAAGGCTTCGATACCAACTTGGGCACGACTATGAATAACGGCAAGAGACATGGGTTTATTCTTTTTAATGGCTTAAAAC
>JADGDW010000156.1 GCA_016744725.1 Candidatus Albibeggiatoa sp. nov. BB20
ACATAGAATTACTATTCTGTAAAATATGTTTTTATATCATTCATTATCAATTCATTAAATTAACTCATAATGATTGGCACTATATTTTGCATGACTACCTAAACCTGATTATGCTCATGCTTGGAATAATCATGGTAATTCACTTCATAACTTAGACAAATATGAAGAAGCAATAGCAAGTTATGATAAAGCTTTGAAAATTAAACCTGATTATGCTTTGGCTTGGTACAATCGTGGTGTTTCACTACTTAGACAAATATGAAGAAGCAATAGCAAGTTATGATAAAGCTTTGAAAATTAAACCTGATTATGCTTTGGCTTGGTACAATCGTGGTGTTTCACTACTTAGACAAATATGAAGAAGCAATAGCAAGTTATGATAAAGCTTTGAAAATTAAACCTGATTATGCTTTGGCTTGGTACAATCGTGGTGTTTCACTTTATGATTTAGGCAAATATGAAGAAGCGATAGCCAGTTATGACAAAGCCTTGAAAATTGACCCTAATCACAAATTTGCAAACAATAATCGTAAATGGGCATTGGAAAAATTCAGATAAGTAATGAAGGAGGTTTTTTCATGGTTAAACTAAGCTTGCATTGGAGAAAATATGCAATATATTATTTACATGCTTTTATTATCTGTTATATATTCAAATAGTTATGCAGACATATATAAAGCCCATATTACAGTACCTTCCACAACCATCAGTGGTGAAAATTGGGATACTTGGGTACCCAAAGCATTTCAATTGCCAGATATTGAATTATATGTAAATAACTTAAGTTTTGGTAAATGCTTAGATTCTGTAACTTGTGCCGTTGAATTTCAAACAGATACAAACGACATCATGATTATAGTAATGGACGCCGACACAGGATTATCATCCAAAGATGATTTAATTGCATCAGGAAAATGCAACGTATCAGAAACTTGTCTGCTTAAAAAAGCCCATATTTCTTTTGAATATATTTCTAAAGCTAAACAAGCTTCCTATGGAAACTGCAATAAAATCGATGCGGATATTCTATCTAAAAAAGCATCGATAGCGATAACAAATAGTGCTGGTGGTGGAAATATCATAGAAGATATCGTCGTAAACTGCAATTATGCACCCAACATAGAATACTATAATATTCAATTGTATACCTCCTTTATCAGTGCCAACACTAATGAATTTTGTCAAGTAGCAGGTGAAATGCTAATCAAAAAAGATGGTAGTGATGTCAGTTATAGAATGACTGAAAAAAACACCGCTTTTGACAATATGCTTATGACCGAAGAAATGAAAAATTTTACAGGAACTGTCGCAAAAGCATTGTTAACCAACCTATAATTTATTCAGTATAAAAAATGGTTTGTGAATTTTTAAACAATTATGGCTAAGCTATACAAAAGCTTCACTTTACTGATTACTGATATAAATAATCAGGCCATCTTGCTTTATTAGTTTTTAAATTCTGACAATCCTGATTCAGACAAAATATAATGCTGTCTATCTTGCCCTTCACCTTACTCAAAAATCATGATTAAATTCTCCCAATTTGGACAAAAATTTACCAGCCATTCAGGCATTTTGCAGTTAATGGATGACATCAACATTGCCCTATCTAGTGATGAGCCTATGTTAATGCTAGGTGGTGGTAATCCTGCACATATTCCTGAAGTACAAACCTTATTTCGTCAACATACTGAGCAACTATTAGCGGATGGCAATCGCTTTGAACGTATGATTGGTGATTACGATGCGCCCCAAGGCTCACAAGCCTTTATTCAAGCATTGATTAATTTGCTACATCAAACTTATGGCTGGTCGTTGAAACCTGAAAATATTGTCTTAACCAATGGCAGTCAAACCGCATTTTTTTGTTTATTTAACCTACTAGCAGGCAAGTTTGAGAATGGTCAGCAGAAAAAGATTCTATTACCACTTGCGCCTGAATATATTGGTTATACCGATTTGAGTATTGGTGAACAATTATTTGTAGGCAATAAGCCACAGTTTGAATTTTTTGACCAACAAATGTTTAAATATCGGGTCGATTTTGATGCGCTGAATCTCGATGACAGCATCAGTGCAATGTGTGTTTCTCGCCCAACCAATCCGACCGCCAATGTATTAACTGATGACGAAATGCACACCCTAAGTCAGTTAGCAAAAAAACAGCAGATTCCATTTGTGATTGATGGTGCGTATGGTTCACCGTTCCCCAATATTATATTTACTGATACTGAACCGATGTGGGATGAACATATTATTTTATGTTTGAGCTTATCTAAGCTGGGTTTACCGGGGACTCGGACGGGGATTGTGATTGCAGATGAAAAAGTCACTCGGGCTTTAGCCAGTATGAATGCAGTGATGAGTTTAGCCCCCAATACCACAGGTGCAATCTTAGCAACGGACATGATGCGCAGTGGACAAATTTTGCAAATCAGTCGTGACATTATTCAACCGTTTTACCAGCATAAAGCACAGCAAGCCGTACAGTGGTTTCAAGCCGCATTTAAAAACTATCCATTGTATATTCATAAACCCGAAGGCGCATTTTTCCTCTGGCTGTGGTTTAAAGATTTACCAATTGCAACCTTAGAATTGTATCAACGCTTAAAGCAACGTAGAGTAATTATTGTACCCGGAGAGTATTTTTTTCCAGGGCTTGAACAAGATAATTGGTCGCATAAACAACAATGTATCCGATTTAATTATGCACAACCCGAACAACAAGTGCGCCAAGGAATTGAAATCATTGCGCAAGAAGTGAAAGCTCTTTTCCACAAAAAGACGTAATCAACAAAACGGAATCGTGCTAGATTATTCATCATAAGCATTTGAGCAGATTGATGATGCTAAGGCATTTTTTTATTATATTTACACCGTTGTGAACCCATGCCAGCATATTTTTTAATGAATCTATCCAATCGATATACGCTATTTAAAATCAAAAAAATCCTAGATAACTTTATGTTAAGATAGGTTACATAGGTAAATACAATATTAATTAAGGGATATGCTGTGAGTGATTTTGAAGGACAAATTTGGGCAACGCAAAATAATGATGATGTAGATTTTGTCTGCACAGTTAAGCGTGTTAAAAATAAAATTCAAGCATTGAATAATAAAAGCCGTGAACAACGCATCGCAGAAGATAAATTGTTATGGAAGCACCCCTTGCAAGCCCGAGATAAGTCTGATTGGGAAGCAAAAATAGAAGATATTGAAAGTAACATCATAAACTTAAAAACTGATATTGATGTAGAGTTTTTGTGGGAAAGTGCATTAGAATTGGAACTTTCAGAGGTTCAAGATTTCGCTGATGTTTATTATGGCGATAATGTCACAGCCGAGAATTTTGTGGCGATTTGGCGCGTGATGGCAGAAGATAAATTATATTTTAAGCGTAAAGGTAAAACATGGGAAGCCCGTGCCTCCTCACAAATTGAAGAATTAAAACTACAACGCCAGCGCGAAGAAAATCGACAACAAGAAGAAGCCCAAGCACGACAATGGATGCTAAGTTTACTTAAAGCGGAAGCCCCTCCATTTTTCCCCGGTGCAGCTTCAGAACAAAAATTTAAAGCGCAGCCGATTCCTGAGCCACTCGAAAGTTTTGCTGAACGTTTGGAAGCATGGTTACGCGGTGATAAAGACAAACTCGTAGATGAAGTCGTGTCCAGTATTGCCGAAGCAAACCGCTTAAACTCACGTGAATTGGTTGTGGATAGCTTACAAAAAATAGGCCGCCTTCCTGTCGACATTGACCGAGATATACTTATTGCGGGTTTGAAATTAGACTTTTCCACCGCCGTCAATGATGCAGCAAATGAAGTCCAGCCATGGCTTGCACCCACCGATGCAACTTGTATCAATGTCGCATTTAGTATCGATGATGAAAGCACCAAAGAAGTGGATGATGCCTTAGACATTGAGCGGGATGGTGATGCGTGGAAAGTAACGATTGCAGTCGCTGATCCTGAATGTGTAGTGCATCGCAATGATACTTTAGACCGTGAAGCAATGCGTCGAGGCACAACTGTTTATTTACCTACCCAAACAATTTTGATGATGCCGCCGCGTGTGTCTTGCGATATTGCCAGCTTAAGTGCACACCAACCACGTTCATCTATCGTAATTCGGGCATGGATCAATGATAATGGTGATGTCATTAATAGCAGCATTGGACGTGAAACCATCACAGTACAACACCGTTTAGACTATATCAGCAGTGATGAAATGATTGAAGCGGGTAAAGGAGAAACCGCAGAAAAATTACAACAATTAGATCAAGTTGCACAGAAATTGAGAGCCAAACGGATTGCCGAAGGCGCATTAATGTTACAACGGCCAGAATATCGCATAAAGGTACATGATGAACAGATTGCGGTAGAAATTGTGCAATTTAATTCCGCCAGTCACAAACTGGTTGCAGAAATGATGATTTTAGGTAATCACTTAGCTGCTAAATATGCACAACTCAATCAAGTGCCGATTATTTACCGAATTCAAGAACCACCAGAACAACCGATTGATGAAGAAATGATGTCATCGCCTTTGGCATTCCAGAAAATACGGCGATTAATTAAAGCCTCCGCACTATCTTTGCAACCGGGAGGACACAGTGGTTTAGGCTTATCTGCTTATACACAGCTCACTTCTCCATTACGGCGTTTTGCGGATTTAGTGATGCAGCGACAATTAGTTGCCCATGTGATTGGTGAAGAATTACCTTACGATCAAGATGAATTATTTAAAGTATTGGCCACCGTTGAGCGGACTGCAAAAGAGGCGCGTAAATTAGAAAATGAATCTAAAAAGCGCTGGTTTTCGCAATTTTTAAAACAGAATATGCAAAATCAACCGATTGAAACGCTGGTATTAGAAGAAGTAAAAGGCGGTTATAAAGCAGAAATGCATCCATGGGGTGTTGATGCGTTCTTGGCGACACCGAAAAAGCTGACAGTCGGTACAAAAGTCACGACATTAACTGATAAAATTAGAGTGAAGGCGGCCAATATTCGACTTAAATTAGCTTAAACCAATACGATGGCACAAGTTTATGATTTAGGCTACAAAAAGCTGTTTTCTAATAAAAAATTATTTCGGCAGCTTATTGAGTCTTTTTTCCAAGAAATTGACTGGATGCAAGATATTGATTATGAGCAAGTTGAATTACTAGATAAATTATTCATTTCCGAGGAATATAAAAAGCGCGAAAGCGACATAATCTATAAAGTGCACTTTAAATCCGAAGCTGGTTATCGGGATGATGCTTATATTGTGATTTTATTGGAAAATCAGTCTAAATCACACCCATTTATGGCTTTGAGAGTCGCGCATTACATTACCAGTTTTTACATGAAGCTGATTGAGGCCGATTCAAAATTAACACTATTGCCTCCCGTTTTTCCGATCGTACTATATAACGGCGCACAGAATTGGACAGCGGCGGAAAGCATTGAGGAGCTGATTGAGCACCACGATTTATTAGGCGATTATGGCTTTCAATTTAAATATTTCAAACTTGCTGAAAATGAAATTCCTGTCGAATTACTAAAAGAATTGGGAAATAGCGTAGCCGCCTTATTTTTAGGCGAAATTCATGGTTTTGAATCACTTGCTGGGGCTTTTTCAAAATTATTAAAAACTGAAGATATGCAGGTTATTTCATTATTACTTAACTATTTTGAGCAATTGTTTAGACATAATAAAATGGATCAAGTTGATTGGAATGAATTAGATAGAATGCGCAACCGTGAGGAGGTTAATATGTTTTTAGAAACCATAAAGGCTCAAGAAAAGCAGGCTTTTCAGCAAGGTAAGCAAGAAGGCTTGCAACAGGGCAAACAAGAAGGTAAACAAGAAGCTTGGCAACAAAGCAAATTAGAGATAGCTAAGGCGATGTTATTTAAAGATTTAGAAATCAATCTCATTGCTGAGCTTACAGAACTTTCAATTGATAAAATAGAACAACTCAAAAAAGATTTAACTCACTAAACTTGTTGACATTATACTAATGGCATTTTGAATAAGAACCTTCCAACTTTGGAACAACATTGAAAAGCAAAATATAGATAATAAATATAATGCAACGCAGAAAACGTCGAGCACAGGAAAGAGGCTCATTAACCCGAAATACCTTAGCAAAAGTCGGCTTATGGGTCACTTTGGTGATTGTCATAACGGCTGTTATTAGCTATTTTGAGGTGTCTTATAAAATTGAAAAACAAACCCTTGCTCAACTTAAAGATTTCGTTATTCAGCGTGGCCAATTAGAAGATCATCTTTTTGCAATGGCGCAAGAAGGTCAAGAAATATTCAAAGCGGCTTTAATCCAACGTTGGAACACACTGACTGATAAACCTTTGCCTAATAACATGATTCGATTCAATAAGCTGTTTACACCAGATGGACAGAATATTGTGCGCAATCGTTCCGAACATTTTAAACCACTAGAACAAAGTTGTGTTTACGTTGATAAAGATATTGTGCTGACCTCAAAAAATCAACAAAGAGTGTTACATTTATATGATTTAACTGCGCAATATGGTTCAGTATCACGCCGCCATTTTGACAGTACCTATATTTTAACAGCAGACAATATCGCAGTCTCATTTTCTCCACAAGACCCGCAATGGTGTCAGAAATTAGATGATAGTTTTAAGGCTTCGGATAGTGCTGAATATTGGTTATCGGATAGAGAACATAATGTAGGCCGAAATATTATTTGGACATATCCCCATTTTAATCAAGCGCAACAAAAATGGATGATTTCAGGGGTTACGCCAATTGACATTGATGGTGAGCATGTTGCCTCGGTGGGTTATCATTTAGCTGAATTTGATGATTTAGTCAAAAATACACTAAAACCTATTATTCCCCATAGTTACAATATGATATTTCGAGATGATGGCTATTTAATTGCCCATTCTAAGCTAATGGATGAGATTAAAAACGCTGATGGCTATTTCAATATTCTTGTACATGGTAGCCAACGATTGAAGCATACGTATAATTTAGTCAATGGTCGTCGTGGTTTAGGCGTGATTGATGATACGCGCAATTACCGTTACTTAGTTGTAACTAAAATGGTGACTACGGGCTGGTATTACGTGACGGTATTGCCAAAAGTGGTATTTGCTCAAACAGCGTGGGAAAGTGCGCAGTATATTTTCATTTTAGGGGGTATTTCGTTATTGATGGTGCTGACTATCCTTTATTATATTATGGATAAACATATTACTGAACCGCTTAATGATTTTCTGATAGCCACTCAAAGAATTGGTGAAAGTGATTTTGATATTGATTTAGAAGTAGATCGGCGTGATGAATTAGGCTGTTTGGCAAAATCATTCCAAGCCATGGCAAACTATCTTATGGATAGGGAAAATCAGCTAATTGACTATGCCAATGAGTTAGAACAGCATACGGAAGAGTTAATTGAAGCCAAAGAACAAGCTGAAAGTGCTAATTTAACTAAAAGCCAATTTATTGCCAATATGAGCCATGAATTGCGCACGCCTTTAAATGCCATTATTGGTTATAGTGAAATGTTACACGAAGAGGCAGAAGATATAGAAGAGCCACACCTTTGTGAAGATTTACAAAAAATCCATGCCGCAGGTAAGCATTTATTATCTTTAATTAACGATGTGCTGGATATTTCCAAGATTGAAGCAGGTAAAATGGAAATTTATACTGAAAGCTTTGATATTAAAACCTTATTAGATGAAGTTATTGTGACCATTGAACCGCTTGCAGCACGACAAAATAATATTTTAGATACAGATTTCTCTTCTAAAAATTTAGGGTTCATGCACTCTGATTTGACTAAAATTCGCCAATCTTTACTGAATTTATTGAGTAATGCCTGTAAGTTTACTGAAAAAGGCCACATTAAGCTTCAGGCTGAGCGGTTCATTGAAGACGATATGGAATGGATTCGGTTCACTGTATCAGATTCAGGCATTGGTATGACTGAAGAACAACAAAGCAAATTATTTCAAGCCTTTACCCAAGCAGATGCTTCAACGACACGTAAATATGGTGGTACAGGTTTAGGACTGGTTATTACTAAACGATTTGCCGAAATGTTAGGGGGCGATGTGACTGTTGAAAGTGTACATGGTCAAGGTAGTCGATTTATTTTCCACCTACCAACCCATACAGCAACAGAAGACGATCAGCAAACTGGATTGATTAGCCTGTCAGCCGCACAGGGCAATATATTAGTGATTGATGATGATCCAGCGGTTAGAGAACTACTTTATAATCATTTACATAAATTGGGATATCAAGTGAGGTTGGCAGCGGGAGGCGATGAAGGGTTGCGTTTAGCCTATGAGAACAAACCTGATGCAATCACGCTGGATGTGATGATGCCAGGGATGGATGGCTGGATGGTATTATCATCACTCAAAACGGACCCTAATTTGGCTGATGTGCCTGTAATTATGCTGTCCATCATTGAGGATAAACGGCTTGGTTTTTCATTGGGTGCTGCTGATTATTTAATTAAACCTTTTAAAAGAGAACAGCTTGATAATTTATTGAAAAAATATTTACCACTGCATCAATCACCAAAAGTGTTAGTGATTGATGATGATGAAGCAACTTTAAAGCTATTAACCACCATGTTAAGTCGTGATGGTTTGGAAGTGATGCAGGCCAGTAATGGGATTAAGGGTTTAAAATTACTGGAAAAAGAACTAGAGCTTCCAAATATTATTTTATTAGATTTGATGATGCCTGAGATGGATGGTTTTGAGTTTCTCAATTATTTACATCAAGACCCGCATTGGAGTCAAATTCCTGTTGTGGTGTTAACCGCAAAAGATATTACAGCAGATGATCGGCGAAAATTGAATGAAAAAGCACATGTAGTCTATCAAAAAAGTGCGTATCATCGAGAAACATTATTAAATGAGATTCATGAATTATTACAATCTCAGACCACTCCATAATATATTATTTATTTAAAATATGGGCTAATCTATCAAAAATTATGGAAAACGATTGATAATATGATATTTCATACCTGCCCATTTATTATTTTTTATGAATTAAACCATACTACATAAACTATTCTCTAACATAATGAGTAAGCAATATCACTTTTATATAATAACTATAAATACTTGATTGCTGGCTGCATTGTGTTCGCATCATTCATCATAAAATACACTCATTGCTTAATATAAAAAACCTAATCAGTGTACCTTTCTATATGAAATATATATTTAATTAACAATTAATTCTGATTAAAACCCAACAAAAAGATGGAATATATTTTGCCTAAATTAGTTTGTCATTAAATCCATCAATAATAATTTTTTGACGCTAGTGCAGCACTTGAAATTTTAGGCTGATTTTCACGTCCTCTATTTTGGATGACACTCAGTTAAATGAATTGGTTATAGCTATGAAAAAAGCAACTTTTGTTATTTATACAATTTGTATTCATATTGTATTAGTTTCCGTATTAGTCAAGCCTGATCTTGTTCATACTGCAACCTATAAATTGGGTATTTACCCAGCACCACTGCATTATGAAAGATTGCTTGCAGGTCACTTACTGAAAAATAGCCGTATCCAAGATGGCGACATTGTGTTTTTAGGTGACAGTATTATGGAAAAAACCGATATAAGCCAAATCACCTCAAAAGGCCATAATTTAGGTATTAGTATGGACTGGACTGGTGGCTTATCAGACCGAATTCCATTGTATCGAACCTTGGATAGAGCCAGTTTATTAATGGTTCACATTGGTGTAAATGATTTATCACTTAGGAAAGGTGGTGTAACAGACTGTTTTTCCCGTTATGAGAAAATGCTTGATTTACTGCCTAAAAATATACCTGTGGTCTTAAATAGCGTACTACCATTAGGTGAAGCTAAAGAACATTCTCAAGTGGATAATGAAAAAATAGAGCGTTTCAATCAATTAATTAAACAGTATGCAGATAATCGAGCAAATTATTATTATCTCGATATTGCTCGCCACATGAAAAATAAAAATGGGGCACTTAAGGATGAATATTATATTCATGACTACATACATTTAAATCAGCAAGGTTATGTTGCCTTTATCCAAGCCATTAAGACATTTTTGAATCAGAACCGATTGCTTTAAAAATCAAATTACTATCATTTGGTAGAAAGTGATAAATTACATTATTATAAATACTGGTTGTATGTTGTTGCCTAAATACACACTCA
>JADGDW010000157.1 GCA_016744725.1 Candidatus Albibeggiatoa sp. nov. BB20
CTTATTGCGTGAACTGGAAATGCGACGGGTTTTAGCCATTATAAAAGGTAAGCGTTTAGGTTTGAAATCTGGCGTGATTCTAGGTGCAGCCGATGCTTACTCAACCACTTTAATGATTTGAGGTGACTTATGTTTCAACCCGTTTCTATGCAACGTATTTATCTCAAACTCCTGACTGAGGACACGCAACGTATTGCACAGGTTTTAGCTGATTTTGGGGTATTTAATCCTGAAGCATTAGAACCCGAATTGATTGAGCAATTACCACAGCATTTAGGGCAAGACTTTCGTTTGGCTTTTAATAGTGCGAGAAGTCGCCTAGATAAAATTTTAAATCGCCTACCTTTCACCGCGCCAAAAAAAATCCATCCTTACAAAGAAATCAGTATTACAGAATTGAATGATACCAATACACAATTGTTTGAAATTTGGCAAAAAATATCTGTATTAGAAGAAAAACAGCATCAACTGACAGAACAACAAACTTCATCGGAACAACTGCTAGCCACATTAGAGAAATTTTCAAATTTAGACCTAGATTTAGGATTATTACGCAAAAATAAACATTTTCTCAATTTACATATTGGAACAATTGCCGCTGATAATTTACAACAATTGACTGAGGCGGTTGCCAAAGCACAACATTTTGTTGATGTTTTTCATCGTGCAGATGAGCTGGCTTACTGTGTGGTTGCAGGCCCTTTAGAATATGCTGATGATGTGTTCACGGTATTGAATTATGCTGAGTTCCGACCATTGCAATTGCCATTAGAATTCCATAATCATCCGCAACAAGTACGCCACGAGTTGACTGAAAAACTGCACAGTTTGAAAGCTGAATTAACCGCAGTGAATCGACAACATTTAGATATTGCCAGACAACATCAAAATGATTTAACACAGGCTTATGTCTTATTGCATCAAGCTGCACCGTATGCACTTTTGGCTGACAATATACACGGTCGGGGTCAGTTGACTGTCATTACAGGCTGGATTCCAAGAGCAGATTTAATTGGATTAGAATGTTTTTTAGCTGAAAAATTGACTTGTCCTTATGTGCTGGATAGTCGTGCGCCATTGTCTAAAGAGCTTCAATATGTTCCATCATTAATGCGCCATTCTAAATTTGTCCAAGCATATCAATCACTAGTACAAAATTATGGGATTCCGCGTTATGGTGAATTTGATCCCACGCTGTTATTTATGGTGACTTTTTTACTGATGTTTGGGGTGATGTTTGGCGATGTGGGTCAAGGTGCAGTCATTGCGGGATTTGGTTGGTTGATGCGTGATAAATTGAAACAATTCAGCTTATTTTTCATTGGTGCAGGTATATTTTCAATTATTTTTGGTTTTTTATACGGCAGTGTATTTGGGATTGAAGAAACGATTATTCCTGCGTTGTGGGTGTCGCCACTGCATCATCCATTTTACATGCTGAAAATTTCCTTGTACTGGGGCGTGAGTTTTATTCTGGTCATGACCTTGCTCAAAGTCATCAATAATTGGCGATTTGGGTATCATGCTGAAGCCATATTTAATAGCAATGGATTGGCGGGAATTTTTCTGTATCTCGGTGGTTTTTTCTCATTAAAAATTTGGATGGAAACAGGTGGTGATTTTGGACAATTACAACAACTTTCAGTGATTTTGCCATTATCAGTCATTTTAGGCTATAAATGGCATGAGAATAAATTACCTCTTGGTGAGCGCATTTTAGTCACTTTGATTGAAGGGCTAGAAACGCTAATCAATTATTTAGCCAATACCTTGTCTTTTTTACGGGTCGCCGCATTCAGCTTAAATCATGTGGCATTGGCAATTGCTATTTTCACCTTAGCTAATATGATGGGAGAGGGCACATTGGGGTATTGGTTTATGGCGATTGTAGGTAATATTGTGATTATCATATTGGAAGGCGCGATTGTGACTATTCAAGTGTTACGCTTAGAATATTATGAAGGTTTTTCACGCTTTTTCAGTGGTGATGGACGTTTATTCGAACCATTAAAAGCCAGCATAAAAAATTCTGCTTAACGATTTATTTTATTTGGAAATATACTGGTTTTATCTGAAAACAAGCTTTAGTAGAGTGGAATAACATAGCGTTTTCCATCAAAGATGTTGGGCATTGAAAAGGTGGAATACGATGCGTGATAATGAGTCCATACTTGGCTAATATTCGAGGCACATCTATTCCACCCTACATGACTATTTTATACAAACAATTTATGACTATAGTCAATTCCATCTTAAGTGTGAGGACTGGTAGTCCTGAAATATTTTAAATATCAAATGGTTATGGTTTTGGAATTTAGGACTGCCAGTCCTTGTATCATTTTAAAATAAAACGACTATAGTTACTACGCTCAGCGTCATGTAAAATCATCATTTTTTTAGATGTAAAATGGGTTCTATAGAAAATCTGTATCTCCCGTGGTTAACCACCATCGTTGTTTAATATTTTCAACTTCAATGCCTTGTCCCCAAATAATCGTAGGCAAAATAATCTCAGTTTCAGAAACTTCCCCACCTGCTTGTGCAAAATGTTCGGCAATCGCAGCACTAAACCAACCATTGATATGCTCAATTCCCTGTTGCTGCAAATAAGCACAAATTTGGTGCATAACACGCGGTAAATGAGCTAAACAACCGATATAATCCATAAACCGACAAAAATCTGGCTCAATCGCAATAATCACCAAACCAACAGGCCGTAAAAAGACATCGTAAATCACTAAAAATTGATATTTCTTGTCTGGACGCTGTAAATAGCGATAATCGACATATTCCCAATCCCGTACCAAAGCAATATGCTGTTGAAGATCATTGCTCATCTTATCCCATAATTTATTCACAACAAGGTTCAATTCTTTTCGCTTTTTAAGCTGCTTCACATACTGCCACTTTGACTCTCTGGCAATTGCTGCAGTATCCCATCCAATATCCACCACATCATCCACTTTGGCATAAATACTTAATTTTTCAGCTACTTTAATATGACGTGCATTGGGAAAACCATAAGGCAAAAAATGGGTTGTGCCATAACCCACATGCCGCTCAGAAAAAGTGCTAGCACTGAGGAAAAAAGGCCCATGTTTAGTTAAACGTCCACGTTCTGTTGCTAACACCATCACATCACCAATTTGAATCCCTAACCGTTGCTCACCAAAATAACTGAGCCGACGTTGCATACCGCCATAATGTGCAACCATTTGATCTTGCTGCCAAACTCCTATCGCCACCCCTCGCTGTTGCCCATATTTCCATCGCCACATATCGTTAGACATGTTTGAGCCAAATACTTGTTTAAATAAAGCCTGTGTTGCGGTTTTTTGCTGTTCAGTCACAGGTAAAATACGCCAGCGAGTATTACGTTGTAGTTTAAACTGTAGGAATGTCAAAAGCTTTTGTTCGGAATTTTGAAGCAACTCAAAGCCACAACGTTGAGCTTGAGCAATCAAATAAGGTGCAATCTGAGCAGTGGTATGGCTTTCGACTGTCGGTAAATCTTGAGCGATTTTATCAATAATGTACAACTCGCCTTCAGGCATTAATAATTGCTTAGCAACATCTAAAACAACCAAAAAATCCAGTTGAGGCAATATATTATCAAAAATAATAATCTTATAACTATTTGCTTGAACTTGAATCAAATCACCTAACATATCTAAATCAAACAACACGCTAAGATAAGGTTGACGTATTACAAGAGTCAAAAAAGGATTTTTCTCAGCCTGACCAATTAATAAAATTGGCTGATTCACTGTAGTAATTAAACGGCCAATATTCTCATAAATAAGGGTATTCACAACACTTTACCTTTAGCAATGCAAAAGAAATTCTCAACTAAAGGGCGTGGATAGTGTTGCTGTTCTAATTGTTGTAATACCGTTTCAACCACTTCTGGCATGGAGGCTTTATTTTTTAATTCAGGTAATAAGTCTTGCATAATACAATTAATAATGTCTAAATCTGCTTTCAACTGAGTTAAGTCTAGTAAATTCAATTTTTCAGTCACTTGATATAAATCAAAATCCAATTGAGTTAAAAAATCAACATACGTTTGTGGCTTAATCCCATATTCAAATAAAGCGGCGGGTGAAAATTCAGTTAACAATGCAGGTTGTTGCTGGCGTAATATATTTTGCATACCTTGTAGCGCATTATATTCTGCTCCTTCTATATCTATTTTAATAAAATCCACCCTATTAACCAATGTTGGCAAATAGTCATCCAAACAAACCGTTTCCACCTCAATACTGGTTTGACAGCAAACAGAATCATATAAACGGTGCATCCCTTTATTTTCATCACATAAAAACAATTGTGCTTGGCTATTCTCAGTCGCAACGGCTTTTTGCACTAAAGTCACATTACGATATTGATTTAAACTAATATTTTTTTGTAACAATGCAAAATTATCAGGATCAGGTTCAAATGCAATGACATGCCCTGTTTCCCCGACCAATTGAGCAAATAATAAGCTGTAATAACCAATATTCGCTCCAATATCAATCACAACATCACCTTGTTTAATATACTGTTTTACTAATGCAACTTCGTCTGGTTCAAATATATCTCCTGACGCAAGGTTTAAGCTGTCTTTAGTATCCAAATACATTTGGTGCTGATTAACGGTATAAATTTGCATCATAAAAGCCTTGTAAATTGGTCAGGAATTTGAATATTTTAACATCAAAGCCAAGCAGAATTGTTAAGCCCTAGTGTCTTTTCAGCTAAAAAACTTATAAACTAAGTGCCTTAATGCTAACCCTTTTGTGCTGTTACTATCATAACCACTTTACACAGTAATACTAAAAACTATGAGCTTAACTAATTCTGCTGCTTCCAATACTGCCCACGTATTAATTGAGGCATTACCCTATATTACCCGCTTTTCAGGTAAAACTTTTGTCATTAAATATGGTGGCAACGCTATGATTGATAAAGATTTACAGACTAGCTTTGCCCAAGATGTTGTATTGATGAAACATGTGGGTTTAAATCCGATTGTCGTACATGGTGGCGGGCCTCAAATTGGTAGCTTGCTGAAACGATTAGGCAAAGAAACTGAATTTTTTCAAGGTATGCGTATTACTGACCGCGAAACAATGGATGTTGTCCAAATGGTATTAGGTGGTTTGGTCAATAAGGATATTGTGACTTTAATTAATAATCAAGGGGGGTCAGCGGTTGGTTTGACGGGTAAGGATGCGGATTTGATTCATGCTCGTAAGTTAACTTTCACTCGTAATTCCCCTGAAATGAAAGCACCTGAAATCATTGATATTGGCCATGTCGGTGAAGTGGCTAGTATTGATACTTCTGTGTTAGATACATTGGTAGAAAGTGATTTTATTCCTGTTATTGCTCCTGTTGGAGTGGGTGATGATGGCCAATCTTATAATATTAATGCAGATTTAGTCGCAGGAAAATTGGCGGAAGTGTTGCAGGCTGAAAAATTGATATTGCTTACCAATACCATGGGAGTGTTGGATAAAGAAGGTAAATTATTAACAGGTTTATCTCCAAGTACTGTTAAAACCCTTATTGATGATGGCACGATAGAAGGCGGTATGTTGCCAAAAATCCGTTGTGCATTAGAAGCAGTACAGGCAGGAGTTAAAACCTCACATATTATTGATGGTCGAGTCCCTCATGCAGCATTGCTAGAAATCCTTACCGATGAAGGGGTGGGCACTTTGATTCATCATCGTAATAAATAGCAAATCTATTTTGGTACGACTCTAAATGATAGCAGTTTAAAGCTTTGGATATGCCTGATAGGGGGAGGTTATTATATGTTAGCAAATCCAATTTTCATCTTGTCAACGCGATCAAGTTGTCGATGGTCGTGTATGGTTTTGATCTCTTTTTTATGTTTAGTAATTTATCATAATAGTTTGGCAGCATCCAAAGAACAGGCAAAAGAATACCAAGTCAAAGCAGTGTATTTATATAATTTTTCTCATTTTATTCACTGGCCTAAAAACCTATTAGAACTAAAAACCGAATTCAATATCTGTGTATTGGGCGACAATCCATTTAGTAGCGCTTTAGACTATGTGGTCAGCACAGAAAAGTTTCATGGGAATCCAATAAAAGTACATTATTTAGAAACGGTTGTTGATGCGCATATTTGTCAGATTTTATTTATTAGCCAATCAGAGCGAAATCAATTAAATACTATTCTAGATTATTTGGACAAGCAGCCTGTGCTCACGGTCAGCGATATTGCCGAATTTATTGAACATGGTGGCATGATTAAATTTTATATGAATCGCAAACACCAAGTTCGCTTAGCAATTGACCCAGATACATTACGAGAAGCAGATTTGGAAGCGGATGCCAATTTACTGCGTATTTCTCAAATTATGTCTCGTAAATGAGTCAGTTTAAAACAAGTCTATCGGGCAACTACGAACACATCAAAGGGACATAAATGATGTTCTGTAGTCTGCACGCTTTTTGCCCTTAAACTTGTCTTTACTCAGTCGTTGCCATTTTCAACTTAGTGAATAAATACATAACCCACTGGACTACATGTTGTATTTCCACAGGAATCAGTGGCTTCTACAAAATAACTGATGTTCCCTGTACCTTTTGGCAAAGTCACCATATATTGATTGGCCACAATACTGGCTTGGGTTTGTGATGGATAAATTCCTAAGTCCTCCATTTCAATACTTTGGGTTTTATCGTTATCAGTAAAATAATGCAATACAACCGATTTTACACCGACAATATCATATACAAAACTACGAAATATTGCTTCTTCTGGTGCGGCAGTTAAACAATGATTTCCCCATGTTTGACCACCGGGATTGGCAGGACGCACCCACGGCATAAAAATAGTTGGTGCAGTATTATCTTGTTTAGATTTAATTAGTTGATTGATTAAACTGCCCGCCAATGCCCATGCTTGATTCGCCGCTTTTGTGACTTGCCCATCCCACACAGGTTGCCCCGTCCAATACCAATAACAACTGGTTTCTGCCGTGTAAAGTAAACGCCGTAAAGTCTGATACAACTCTCCCGTTTCTCCAGAATCTTCGACGCTATGTACTATATTTTGCAATGCTGTCAGCACCGCCCAACTGTTCAAATCGGGGGAATAGTCCTGCTCAGCCATCGAAAACCATTTAGTAAATTGTGGATCGCCATTGTCTGCACCCGCCCATGAGCCTGCTTCAACATGCACTTTATTATTTGGATCAACAGGGAATGCATGCAAATAGTCTTGAATTGTAACTAATTGGAATCGTGGATCATTTTGACACATTTCCACTAAACGCCCAGTATTGGAATTGTAATAGCTTTCAGCCCCACCGCCATAATTATCGCCATCAGAATGCAGAATAAAAAACGGTGGATGTTTTGGATCATAACTGTTGGTTTTCAACATTTGATCGTAAAGTTGTCCCATGACTTGCTCGTATTGCAACGCGCCATAACCCCCGCGCGCATCTTCATTGCCTAAATAACGTTCTGCGGGTACACCGATGATGTCGTGAGCTTCACCTTTGTGATCGGTATAAGTAAGAATACAAGGTTTCAATAATTGTGGAGAAATTTTACTCGGCGCCCATACATTATCCACTTGCAACCAATCGTCAACAGGCGGATTGAGTTGATCTGCAGGATTGGGTGGTAACATACCCTCATTCATACCTGCATACGGATAATCTTGGCAAGCACGAAACTGGTGAATGGAATCGTAAATCACAACATTAACTCCTGCTTTTTTCAGAGCGGGAATCAAATGGACTTGGAATGCGGTCTCAGGTGGGAATAACACATCACTGGCGGAAATGCCAAAAGTCTGTTGAATCATTTTCCGATGCCATTCAATTTGCCCAATCACATCACGTTCAGGCATCAACGGCATTAAGGGGTGAAAATAGCCAAACGCGGTGAAATCAACTCGAGGATGATTAAACGCGGTGGTTTGCTGGGCAACATCGTATAACGCTTGCTGCCAATCTTGAAATATACCATTCGCGCGGCCTGTTGTTGAGCAACGGTGTAGCTGCTCGATTAATGAGCCAGACCAACTGGTGGATAGTCCCGCATGAGACAGACCACCATGAATATATTGCCATACAGCTTCAGGAATATAACGTGTGTATGCTCCTTGACGTTGCCCAAAAATATCCTCTTTTTCACCATCCCAATAATCCACATCAGCCGCATCATAATAAGGTTGGTGCATGTGTTTGTGAATGCCAAAGTAAATAACAGGCTGTTCAGAAACCTGTAGGGTTACTTGATTTTGGGACTGGATTTGGTGGGTTTTCTGGTCGTTATTCGAGTCTTGTTGGCCGTGGTGTTTTTTTTTAAGGCTGGCTCATTTACCACGATTTCATGATATACTTTAATCCAATCATTGGCTTGCGCATCTTCAAGGTCAGCAACTTTGCAGCCTTCAATTTGTAAATAGGTTTTGCCTGCTTGATATTGTTCAGCGGGCACTTGAAAACGATAGCGATTTTTACCTTTTTTGCTCACCAGCTCATCTTTTATAAAATGTTCTGGACCATCGTCTTGACGTACAATCATTTGAGGAAAAGGCACTTCACCATCAGTGACCATCGTCACGCTAAAGCCTTTACCAATCAATGGACGTTTGGGTAATTCTACATCAATAATTTTGCTAAATACCATCACGCCTCCAAGCTTGTGAGGTTTAATGAATTGATAAGTTTATAAATTTAAATTATTGGTACAGTTGTCTCTCAAGTTGTTTTAATACTAAGACCATTTTCACTAAGACGCAAGGGTTATCGGATGCTTTTGGGCTAAGATTAGCCAAAAATGTTTTTATGGGTGTATTTTGGCAAAATCACTTTTTGTTCTGTGGGACTGACAGTCCTTTTCATTGGTTTATATAAAAAATGTCTAAAAAAAAACAAAAAAAAGCGGTTATTTTGGTGTCGGGTGGTTTGGATTCTGCGACGACGCTCGCGATTGCTAGATCACAAGGGTATGCGTGTTATGCCTTGAGTTTTAATTATGGGCAACGCAGTTTGTCTGAAATTAATGCGGCAAAGCGGGTCACGACTCATTTTGATGTGGTTGAGCATAAGCTTATTCAATTGGATTTGCGAGGAATTGGTGGTTCGGCTTTAACCGATGATGAGATTAATGTGCCGATAGAGGGTGTTGCGCTGGATATTCCAGTTACTTATGTGCCTGCGAGAAATACGGTGTTTTTATCATTGGCTTTGGGTTGGGCTGAGGTGTTGGGTGCGACGGATATTTTTATTGGGGTGAATGCGGTGGATTATTCGGGTTATCCTGATTGTCGTCCTGAGTTCATTCAGGCTTTTATGCAGTTGGCTAATGTGGCGACTAAAGCGGGTGTGGAAGGGCAGCAGTTTGAGATTCATACGCCGTTAATTGATTTGACTAAAGGGCAGATTATTGAGGCGGGTTTAGAATTGGGAATGGATTATGGTTTGACTGTTTCTTGTTATCAGGCAACAGAGGATGGTTTAGCTTGTGGTGTTTGTGATTCGTGCCGATTGAGAAAGCAAGGTTTTGAGCAAGCAGGTGTAGTTGATCCAACCCATTATCAGTAGTGTCCAGTTGATTTTGATAGTTATTCAGGATTGCCCATGGTTGATAAACTCGCAATCCTGAAAAATTGAGAAGCTGACGTTTTGCGTATCAAAATATCAGCACTGTTAAATAGTTGCTTTTTCCCTACATTCATATTAATTTTCATGCTTAAATTATAATCAGCTTAGTTAATAGCACAATGGTTTGTCATTTATGAAACAAGATAAATCTTTTGTCACATCAATCATGCCCATTGAGAATTTAACCAATATTGTTGTCGGTGTTATGGTTGGATTTTTAGTGTTATTTATTCCGTATTTACTTAAATTCATTGCTTCTAAGATTAAAAATCTTCCCTTTTATCATTTCATTACTACCGTTTATATATCCCTATTTTTTTACACAAATCCCTCATAAAATAGGCTCTTATTTATTTTTTCATTTGAATTTAATATGATAGTCATATTTGCTGTAACTATATGTAAATATTAAATTGATAATGGCACAAATAAATTTAATAATATATAAAAACTCTATACTATTATAACGCGTTACTATCAAATATAATAACTTACTTTAATTGTAGGTTAATAGGTGTGAATAATATAAAAATCAAATTATTATATAGAGG
>JADGDW010000158.1:0-6763 GCA_016744725.1 Candidatus Albibeggiatoa sp. nov. BB20
AGACTCTAATTGCATGTTGCCTGCAATAGTAATACCTTCCAAACTATCTAGGTTAGAAAAGGTTGGGATGGTTTTCAATATACTGGTATCAGATATTTGCAGACTTTTTAAGTTGCTAAGATAAGCAAAATTAGGTACTGAAGTGGTTTTCTCTCCAAATATATATAATTTTTCTAAACTAGGTATATTAATTTCAGGAATTGGAGCTTCGGTTAAATCGCTTCCAATACTTAACTCGTTCAAGTAGGGTAAATCTGTTTCTAGTATAGAAATATTTGATAAGTTTGCTTGTATATTTAAACTACTAATATGCCCATTAGTACACTTTATTCCTTGCCAACTACAAGGTGTATAAGTTTGTTTCCATCCTGTTTTGAATCTCCAATTATCACCATCCGTACTATCATAAAGTGTAATTAGAGCATCACATTCAGCTACAGGAATCTCTGTAACATCCTGACAACTAAATGCAAAACTGCTTACTGGCAATCCCAGCAACAGCAAAAGCCCTAAATATCTAAAAAAAAGATGTTTCATGGTCATGGTCTTAACTTCCTCTTTTTCATTAATGTAGTATGTGACAAGCAAAATCATTATGTGAGTTATTGATGCGTGTCATACAAACTTACCTAAAATGCTTAAATCTTTTTATTTATGACGGACTTTTATTCTTTATAAATTCATCTGTTTGAATCGGTGTTGCTCCATAGAACGAAACAACACCAACACTTCTATTTACCAACGTCTACGTCGTGGATAACAACCATAATGGCGGCCACGTCTTCCACGGCGACGACTCGTGTCTTTGTTCAACCCAGAAAGATAAACTACGCTCTCCTCTATAGGTTCTTCACCGTAGTAAATCAGAATAGGTAGTAACTCTTCTGCACCCGTTTTATGCTCTAAAACTACATCGACTCTGACAAATAACCCAACAACCGTCACATCTCTATCCAGTAAATTAATCTCTGTTCTCGATTGGATTTGTACCGATTCAACATAAAACTCGACAGGTTCAGGGAGATAACGCTGTAAATTTTCAAATTGAGTCGGCCACTCACCCGTCACAGCCAAATGCTCATCCACTTGAATCAGCGCACTTAATGCCAAACGATAAGCATATTCTAAATGCTCATTATTAATTGGAATCGGTGGATACTCTTCTGTTAACACCGTATCGTCATTGAGTTCGCCCTGTTCATAAAACTCAATCACTTCTTCGGCTGCCATTTGGTCTAAAGCACTGTTAAAGAGGGCATAACAAGCCATATCCTCATAAGGCGTGATTTGTAAATAAGGTGTGGTTTTAGCTTGGCATTGTGGCGATTCTCCCATCCAAGATACAAATGAAGATAATGCATCAGGGTCTGCTTTTAAGCCAACAGTGCGACCCGCTTCAATATAATCTTCACAATCATTGCCACAATTAATCCCAATCATTTCAATTTTGCCATGACCTGAACTGTTTTCATGTTCGCCGACTTCTAAACGAATCATGTTAGGCGGTGGTTCTGGTAATAAATCAATGATTGCTGCACACGATTTGGAAGCATCAATTGTAATACTGATGTTTGGTAAAGTTTCAGCCTCACATGCGCCTGTCCAACCAGTAAATTGACTGCCTGTTGCGGCTCGTGCGGAAATGTCCACCGTGTTACCCATTGGGAAACGATGTTGACGTTTATTGGCACAAGATTCACCACAAACATCAATCAGATTACCCGCTTGTTTAATAGAAAATGAACCGCGTCCACTGCCTTTTTTACGCACTTCTAACAGGTGGGAGTTTTCATCTTGTTCAAGGTCAAACAGTGCAAGACATGTTTTACTTCTCTGCATTTGGATGCTGATGGTCGGCTCAATACCACGGCATGAACCACCCCATGATTTAAACACTGAACCCGCATCAGGCACAGCCGACAAAGTGACTTGCTCATTTTCAGGATAGTTAAAGCTCTGAGCAATACAGTGAGTAGCACATACAATATTGCCATCATCTGTATTGACACTGCCAGAACCTGAGCCTTTTTTGTTAATCCCTAAAATAGAAGAGGCACATTCAGGGTAAGCTGCCAATTGTGGATATGCAGAATAGTCATAGCTTGATTTTTGACAAATATCATCGTCTTGGTCAACTGAAATATTGGTGAGATTTGGCGCGACACTGGTATCAGGTAATTTACCCGTCAGATCATTACCATCTAAAAATAGATTTTCCAGTTTGCTTAAACCGTCCAAGCTTGGCAGATTGCCAGTTAATTGGTTGTCGCTTAAATCCGCATGTTTTAGATTAATAAGATTATCCAAATTTGGAATATTGCTTGTTAATTTATTGTTGGATAAATCAAGCTTTTCGAGGTTGGCTAATGCGTTTAGGTTTGGAATATCGCCTTCTAACTTATTACCACTGGCAGATAAAACACCCATTTCGGTTAATACTTCTAACTCATCAGGTAACTCACCCACAAGATTGTTGTTATCCAAATCAATCGCGGTTACTCGCCCATTTTCACAACTTACACCATGCCAGTTACAAGGGTATTTGCTTTTGAACCAATCATTATTAGTCCAGTCATTGCCGTTGGTGTTGGTATAGATTGCTTCTAAGGCTTGACATTCGTCTTGTGGAATTTCTGTAATGTCATCACACGTTATCGCTGTGAGTTGTTCTTCTGAACATTGTGGGTAGCGTTGTTGGATGTCAGCCGCGTGTTTTCCATAATTAATATTTGGCGAATAACAAATGCCATTGGTTTTACTATTGAGATTAAGAGCTGTTACTAGCTCTAGTTGATCCATTGGAGGAATAACACCTTCAAAATAGTTTACGCCAAGGAAAAGCCTCCAAGCATGAACTAAGTGATTAATCTCTGGAATGCCACCAGTAAGATTATTGCCATTAAGCACAATATCTTCTAACCATTTTAGTTTAGAAAAACTGGGTAATTCACCTTCAAAGTGATTATGTTCAAGGTTGATAACCTCAATACTTTCCAAATCGCTGATAATAGAAATGTCACCCGTCAATTTGTTTAATGCAACATTTAAAAGAGTCAAGCTAGGCAAATTACGCAAAGAATCTGGTAATGAACCTATTAGATTATTATTGGAAACTATATAAGCGTCCAATTTAGGCACATTTCCAAATTCAGGTATTGTTCCTGTTAATTGATTAGTATTGACTGAAAAAGTAACAAGTTGTGAAAAGTCATCAAGAACTGGTAGCGAACCTGTTAATAAATTTGCGGCTACACGAAAAGTTGTAAGTTTAGTTAATCCCGTTATATCTGGTATTTCTCCTGTAAAGTGATTGTTCTCTACATTGAAATGAATTAAATGTTTTAAATTTTTAATTTCAGGTAATACGCCAGATAGTTCGTTGGTCTGCATTTGAAAATTAACTAAATATACTAAATGGCTAACATCAGGCACTGTTCCTGTTAAATTATTCTGGTACAAAATAATAGTAGAAAGTTTATTTAAACCAGAAAAGCTTGGGATTCCACCAGTAAATTGATTGGTCTGTAAATAAATTGTTTGCAAATTAACCAATTGACTCCAGTCGGGTAAATTACCCGTCAATTTATTAATGTGCAGATACAATCCTGTCAAATCAGTCAATCCGCTTAAGTCTGAAACTGTACCTGTCAGATTGTTATTATCTAAATTAATTCCTTTAAGTAGACCACTTTCACAAGTAATACCATACCAATCACAAGGCGTACCCGTTTCTAACCAATTTTCACTACGTGCCCAACTATCACCATTGGTGCTATGATAAAAATCAACTAAGGCTTCACATTGATTGACAGGGATTTGGGTGACATCTGCACAAGAAAAGTCACAGATAGGCAAGTCATTGACTTGTGAGTAACTTCCGTAGTCTGTACTAAGATCACGGCATAAATCTGTGCCTGTAACATTGAACAAAGTTAAATTGCTAGGTAACGATAGAATTGCACCAGTAAAGCCACTGCCGCCTAAATTAAGCTCTCTTAAATTGGGGAGTTGACTAAAATCAGGTAATTCACCTGTTAAGTTTGGATTATCGCTTAAACCTAATTCACGCAAGCTCGTTGCACCCAGAATGCTAGACGGAATTGAGCCTGAAATGCCTGTATTGCCTATTGAGAAATGATACAGTTTTGTTAATGACCCGATTTCAGGAATAGCACCTGTAATATTGGGATTGTTGCCAATCGGTAAGGTCTCAAGTTCAGTTAATGCGATTAAGTCAGGAATTACACCAGATAAATTATTACTTTCTAATGCAATATCAGTGACATGACCATTTTTACAGCCAAGGTTATACCAACTTGTACAAGGGTTATTGGTTTGTTTCCAACCAACATTGTTTGTCCAATTGTCGCCGCCTAAGTCATCATAAATATTAACCAGTACTTCACATTCTGATTGTGGGATTTCGGTGACGTTTGAGCAGGAGAATTCACAAAATGGAAGGGCTTCAACTTCAGCACGTCCAGCGTAATCAATATTATTACCTCTGCACAATCCAGCATTTCCACCAACTGTAAGTTCAGAGAGATTTATTAAATTAGCTAAAGCAGGGAATTCTCCAGTAAATTGATTGTTCTCAACCATCAAATGCGTCAAATTAGTTAAATTTTGGATTGAGCTGGGTAATGTGCCATCTAGTTTATTATCAGAAACATAATAAGAATTGAGTTCTGGGACATTATTAAATTCAGGAATGTTGCCAGTGAGTTTATTGATATGTACAAAAAAAGCCTTTTAAAGCAGTTAAACCATCTATCGATGGTACAGAGCCTGTAAAATTATTACCACCAGCAACAAAATAAGTTAATTTAGTTAGTCCTGAAAGGTCTGGTAAAGTACCTGATAATTGATTACTAGTCACTCTAAAATCAAATAAATCTCTTAAATGACTGAGGTTTGGTAGTGTTCCAGTTAATTTATTATACTCAATATTAAAAGTATGCAACTTTGTTAAGCTGCTAATATCTGGAAATGTTCCAGTTAAGTTGCTTCTCCCAACATGGAAATTCTGCAACTCTGTTAATTGGCTGATGTTAGGAAATGCTCCACTTAAGTTGTTCTCTCCAACATGGAATATGTGCAGTTTTGTTAATTGGCTAATGTCTGGTAATTCTCCATTTAGGCTGTTTTCCTCAGCCCGAAATATATTCAATTTTGTTAACTGGCTAATATTAGGAATGTTACCCGTTAGGTTGTTATTATTTAATGTTAAATCTACTATTTTAGAAAGATTATTTAACTCTCTAGGGATTTCACCAATTAATTGATTGTTATCTAAGTAGAGGTGTGCCAAGCTAGAGAGACTACCTAATTCAGACGGAATTTCACCAGTTAGTTGATTACTATTTAAGTAAAGGTATCTTAACTTAGATAAGCTACCTAATTCAGATGGAATTTCACCAGTTAATTGATTATTATTTAAGCTAAGGGTTTGTAGAGTATCAATATTACCTAATTCGGTCGGAATGTCCCCAGTGAGCTGGTTACGAGTAAAAAGAATTTGTTGTAAATTTAAGTTTCCTAGCTCTTTAGGAATTTCTCCACTTAATTGGTTATCATTAAGCACAAGACTACTCAACCTAGATAGTTTTCCTAATTCAACAGGAATATCACCTATCAATTTGTTAAAGCCCAAGTTTATCCAAGATAATGCAGATAGGTTTCCTAAATTAGATGGAAGTTCGCCACTTAATTTATTATGATACAAAGCAAGGCTATATATTCTTCCACTACTACAGAGCACCCCCTTCCAATTACAAGGCGTATTAGTCTGCTTCCAACCTGTATTGTCAGTCCAGTTATCACCATCGGTACTATCATAAAGTGCAACTAAGGCTTCACATTCTGACTGTGGGATTTCTGTAACTTGGTTACAATTGAAAGGGGCTTGAGCAAGTTTAATCACTTCAGACTCAGATAAGGCTCTACCATAAATACGCACTTCATCCATTAACCCATAGTGACCTAGCATTTTTTCGTCGTACCAACTATAGCTACCAATTGTTAAAACTGGTGATGAAACATTAAAATCAACAAGCGGTTTTGTACTATCAAGTGTGCCATTCACATAAAATTTGTTAGTCTTATTTTCATAATCAATCACAGAAGCAAGATGTATCCATTCATGTAGTGGCGGCGTTCCATTGGATAGCACCATAGATTGTTGACCTGTATAAACTTGCATGTAGGTCTTATGGCTATAGGCTCTCCCTCGACCTTTTGCCATATCTAACCTAGGTACACCATTTGGGTTTGAAAGAGAGATATAACCACGATAGTAATCAGACTGATGATCGTAAATTTTAACCCATGTTGAGTAGCTAAAAGACTGGTTATTAAAGTTAAAATCGCTGACATTGGAAATTTTTATACCAGTACTTCTATTCCCATTAAAAAATGCAGCTTGACCACCGATTGGACTAGACTCAAAGGTGACTTGTCCACCAGTCCCGTGATGCCCTTGACCACTATGGTCTTGTATATTGCCATCCATATTAAGATGAAGAATTAAGTCTTTTTTTAAATCAATAGCATAACTCAGTTGTATGCCAATTACTGGCAATCCCAGCAACAATAATAGTCCTAAATACCTAAAAAAAAGATGTTTCGTGGTCATGGTCTAAACTTCCTCTTTTTATAACAATGTAATATCACTTAGCAAACTGAATAGGCTGCTATGATCTTCAACCTATCCACTTGCCATTCCTATCTAAATTAATTAAAAATATTTAATGAAATGCTACCC
>JADGDW010000158.1:6773-10188 GCA_016744725.1 Candidatus Albibeggiatoa sp. nov. BB20
ACCCCATATCGAGACAACACCATCACCCTACCAACGCCGACGACGTGGGCATAAACCATAACGTCTACCGCGTCTACCACGCCAACGTAGCTGTGGCACAAGCGATTCCGCAATAATCACAGGCTCATCACCGTAATAAATCAAAATTGGCACAAGCTCTTCTTCACCATCTTTATGCTCCAATACCACATCAACCCGCACAAAATGCCCCACAACCGTCACATCCGCATTCAATAAATTCAATGTGGTTTGAGACTGAATCTTGATTGTCTCAACATAAAACCGGGCAGGCTCAGGAATATAACGCTGTACATTTTCAAATTGAGCTGGCCACTGACCTGTCACCGTCAAATGCTCATCCACTTGCAATAAAGCATTCAATGCCAAACGATAAGCATGAAATAAATGCAATTCATTTACTGGAGTTGGTGGATATTCCTCTGATAACACCTTGCCATCACTCAAATAACCATGCTCATAATAATATTGCACATACTCCTCAGCAGTTTCATCCAACACACTGTCAAAAACAGCAATACAAGAAATATCCTCAAACGGTGTGATTTGTAAATAAGGCGTGGTTTTACCTTCACATTGAGGAGAATTCCCCCTCCATGAATGGAACTTAGACAAAGTATCCGCTTCGGCTTTCAAACCAATCGTGCGCCCCACTTCAATATAATCCTCACAATCACCACCACAATAAATGCCCAGCACTTTAATCGTACCGCTACCACTGCCGCCGTTATTATTCACCGTCACACGCACCATATTCTGAGGTGGTTCAGGCAACAACATTACATTGCTCATACATGACTTAGACTCATCCATTAGCACACTGATATTTGATGCTGTTTCACCTTCGCACGCGCCTTTCCAACCGATAAACTCACTACCCGCCGCGACTCTAACCGATAAATCAACCATCGAATCTTTGACGAAACGGCTTTGTTGTTTACTGATACACCCATCACCACATAATTTAATGATTTCGCCTGCTTGTTTGATTGAAAATGTGCTACGACCATCACCCATCTTCATCACTTCTAATAAACGGGAATTGGCATCACGTTCAAGATCAAAGGTTGCCATACATGTTTTGCTGATTGACATTTGAATCTGAATGCTCGGTTCTGTACCGCGACATGAGCCTGACCATGATTGGAATACTGAACCCGCGTCTGGTGTCGCATCTAAAGTCACTAAAATATTTTCAGAATAATTAAAGCTTTGCATTGAGCATGTGTTGTCACAAGTGATGTTGCCATCATCAGAAGTCACGCTACCAGAGCCAGAACCACGTTTATTGATGGTCAGAACCGAAGGCGTACATATTGGATAATCAGCAAACTGTGGAAATCCTGAATAATCAACGCTTGGATCAAGACAAATATCTTCTCGCTCATCAACGGTGATATTTTCAATTCCAAATGCCGTATTGAAGTCTGGCAATGCCCCAGAAAATTGATTGTCATCTAAAAATATATTTTCGAGTTGGGTTAAACCGTCTAACGCGGGATAGTTGCCTGTGAGTTTGTTATCACTGACATCTAAATGAGTTAAATTGGTTAAGGTGTCCAAGTTAGGCATTGCACCTGTTAATTGGTTATTTGATAAGTCAATGGTTTGTAAATGGGTGAGTTTATTCAAAGGCAAAATATCGCCTTCCAATTTATTCCCACTGGCAGACAATACGCCCATTTCGGTGAGGATTTCTAACGCTGGCGGTAATTCACCATCAAGGTTATTGTTGTCGAGTCTGATGCCAACGACTTCACCGTCTTCACAACTGATGCCATGCCATGCACACGGGTCATTGTCTTGTAGCCAACCTGTATTGGTGTTCCACGCATCACCATTGGTATTTTCGTAGAGTTTGACTAAAGCTTCACAGGCTTCGGTATTGAGATTAGTTGCAAGGCTGCAATCAAATGCTTGGTTGTATAAAGCTGCAATTTCTTCGGCAGTTAGCGCACGTTTGTATATTGAGACTTCGGCAATATCGCCAACAAAAGCACGGTCTCTGCCGCCGTCCCAACCAATAGCAATACGTCCACCTTGAATAAAATTAGGTAGTTCGACTTTGCCTATCGGTTGCCCATTTACATAACCAATATATTCTGACCCATTCCATGTTGCTGCCAACTCTGTCCATTCATTCAATGGGATTGGCTCACTTCTTAAGAATGTATTAACACTAGTTGGAATAGGTTTGGTTGAGCCATTCGGTCTGTAAATAAATAAGGCACGTAGCTCATTGTTTTTACCTTCTAACCACATTCCTGGGTAATCATCATTTGCATGGAAAATATAATGACGGCTTTTCTGTAAAGTTGGTTTCACTTTAGCCATTAATGTGAAGTGGTCATCAACATAATCGCCCCATTCATTCGGTAAATGTACCGCGCCGTTATTGTCACCAGTTGGGTGCATGTCGCGTGTCCAACGAATGATAGGTGTATTGACATCATCAGTTTGAGCTTGAAGTTCAAAGTTCTGATTATCATGATTCTCAGCCATTTCTAAATATACACGAGAGAATGGTATTACTTGATAACCTGTTTTTTCGGGAACAAGTGTGCCAAACCAGCCTTGTGGTACGGTGCATTGATAGTAGCCTGCATGGTCAGAGGTTTGACATTCCGCGCCAGATTGACTGAAATTTACACCGCTAGCAGGTTGCCCATTGAGCGTTGTATAGCCTGAAATGGTGACTGTGGCAACAGTATCGGATTCAAGTAATTTAATATCATCAACTCGTCCGCCATAACCTGCACGAAATATGAAAGAGTTGATTTTTTCTAACGTCGCATTAGGAATAGCAGATTTAAGATCAACTTCTAAGTTACGGGTAAAGTTGTGCCAATTACCATCTAACCCACTCATATCAAGACCACAATTTACATAAGCAGAGTCATTGCTTGATACTTGGCAACCCAAACGTTTATTGAAGCTGTAATCTATATGTCTGACTCCTACATCTGTTGTAATTGCCCATGATGCAATGCGAACTGTACCTTTTGTACTCCATTGTGCAACAAGTTTGCTGGCTTCATTAAAATACTCGCCATCAGCATGTTTTATTTCATATCTTGAAATTGGATTACCTTGAAATTCTAAGACTTGGGAGTTTCTTTCTGTATCAAAGACTATTTCATAAGGCGGTGTATCATAGTCTTCAACTAACTGGAGTCCTTGTGCTGCACCATCTTCTGCGTCTTCAATGCTCACAATTGGATCAGAACAAAGTGGAAATTCATTAGCTTTTTCTGTGTATCTTCCATAATCTACATTTGGATTTCTACATAAATCGTTATTTTTAATATTAAGGGTAAAATAACGGATGCAAAACCCGGTCCTGTGGTTACATTATATGAATTAGAACCAACAGCAGGGACGAAATCGTCAAGAGTTA
>JADGDW010000159.1 GCA_016744725.1 Candidatus Albibeggiatoa sp. nov. BB20
GATAATAGCTTCGGGCAATTCTGTTAAATGGTTATTACTTAAATCTAAACAATTCAAATTTTGTAATGACCCTAACCAAACTGGTAATTCTTTTATTTGATTCATTCGTAAATCTAATTTCTCTAAACTCTCTAATTCTTTCAGCCATACAGGTAATTCTTTTAGTTGACAACCGCTTAAATTTAACTCTCTCAAATTTTGAGGTTGTCTAAATGATTCAGATAATTCTTTTATTTGATTCCCTGATAAATGTAATGTCTTCAAACCTCTTAGTTGTCTAAAAGATAAGGGTAATTTATTTAATTGATTCTCTGCTAAATATAACTCTCTCAAATTTTGTAATTGTCCAAATGACTCAGGCAATTCTTTTAACTGGTTTCCTCCTAAATTTAGATGTCTTAAACTTTGTAGTTCACCAAATGAATTAGGGAGTATTTCAATTTCATTAAGATAACATGATAATATTTTTAACTTTTTTAAAAAATGAAGAGAGTTAGGAATCTTAGAAAGCTCAATTGTATTTAGGCTCAAACCAATCACATCATTATTTTTATTTACTGCATAGCCATTTTTTTCAAAATATGGCTTATCATCTAAACTAATTTGCGTTAGTTTTTTACCAATTTCTTGCTCTAATTGTTTGATGATGTCTAGGTCGGTCATGGTGGTTGTCTTTTGTTTTTTGAACAGGATGTAATGGATTGATGGATGGACAGGATTTTTTGTTAGAATTATATTCAATTTTTAACAATTAACCCAATTTTCAAGCTGTAAATTAGGTACACGTTCAAACTCTCGTTCTTGCGCAATATCATTATCCCGCTCTGCCAGAAAATCATCTCCAAATGCACTAGACATACTAAAAAATTGCGCCCATTTATCAACTGAAGATTCAGTACTCATATTTTCAAACGTTTCTTTAGGATCAAGCACAAAACGCAAGGCTTTTTCAACCAACATCTGACTATTTTGAATATGCGTGATTTGCATTGCCTGTTTAAGTAAATCTTCATTCACTGAAACTTGAATATTCATTTTCAATTCCTTTTTTATTTTTTAACACTATTTAAATTGTAAATATTTTTAAGAAAGGTGGCAAATAATTGAGATGTTTTAATCCTGAAAATGCTTGAATCTTGTGAATCCAGATTCAGACAAAATTACAATGTTGGTATCAACTACAATTCTCATATTGATACTTTTTTATATGCATTGCTTGCTTCTACTTCTGCGGTAATACTTTCTAAGTCAAATTTATCTGTTTCTAATTTCTCATATTGTTAGCCCCGAGTTTTGTTAAATCCAAAGCTAGGGAAACAACTTTAATATCTATTTATCCAAACATCTTGTATCTTAAACCAGAAATCTATGTTGCAGTGCACAAAAGAGGTTTGATTTGCTATACTCTCATGCAATTAATTAATCATTCAGTGGTAAGCGAATATGAGTCAACATTATCTCACCCCCCTTTTTGCACCTAAATCTATAGCTGTTTTTGGAGCGAGTAGCAGCTCAAATTCAGTAGGAAGCATTGTTTTTAAAAATCTATTAGAAGGTGGATTTAAAGGAGCTGTGTATGCAATTAATATTAAATATGAAAAAATTTTAGAGCAAAAAGTTTATCGAGATATTAAAGAAATAGCTAAACCGATAGACTTGGCGATTATTACTACGCCCGCTAAAATTATTCCACAAATTATGGAAGCTTGCGGGGAGGCTGGTGTAAAAACCGCTGTGATTTTATCCGCAGGATTTAGAGAAGCAGGTGCAGAAGGGGTACGTTTAGAGCAAAAAATTGTTGATATTGCCAAACGTTATGGGATTCGTTTTGTCGGCCCAAATGCACTTGGCATCATGCGTCCTAGCATTCATTTCAATGGTACATTTTTTAAAGGCAATGCTAAAAAAGGAAATCTTGCGTTAATTTCTCAATCAGGCGCACTATGTACCGCAGTATTGGATTGGGCTGAATCAAATAATTTAGGCTTTTCTACTGTGGTATCAGTAGGAACTTCGGCTGATTTAGATTTTGGACAAATTTTAGACTTCCTCGTTTCAGACCCTCAAACCCATGGTATTTTGTTGTATATCGAAGGTATTCATCATGCTCGTAGCTTTATGAGCGGTCTGCGTGCTGCGGCGCGAATTAAACCTGTTATTGTGATTAAAAGTGGTCGCTATGAAAATGTGTCTCAAGCAGTGACTTCACACAGTGGCGCATTATTTGGGCGTGATGATGCGTTTGATTCTGCATTGCAACGAGCAGGTGTGGTTCGAGTTGGAACATTTGGTCAATTATTCTCAGCGGCAAAAACATTGGCATCACGCTATAAAGCCAAAGGCAATCATTTAGCTATTATTACTAATGGTGGTGGGCCCGGTGTGATGGCGACTGACCGTGCAACAGAATTAGGTATTCCGCTTGCAGAATTATCTACAAAAACCATTGATTCATTACACAAAGTATTGCCTCCTAAATGTTGGTCACGTGGTAATCCAATTGATATTGTGAGTGACGCCACGCCACAGCGCTATAAAGATGCTTTATCAATTTGTTTAGACGCACAAGAAATTGATGCGCTGATTATTATTTTGACTCCACAAGCCATGACTGAACCTGTTGAAGTCGCTAAAGTTATTGTGGAAATGGCGAAAAAATCGTCCAAGCCATTAATTACTTGCTGGATGGGTGGGGTACAAGTGAGTGCCGCGCAAAAATTATTTACAGAAGCCAGAATTCCTGATTTCCGTTTACCTGAATCAGCCGTAGAATCTTTTTACTTTTTATCCTCTTATCATCAGAACCAGCAATTATTATTACAAGCACCATCCGCTTCAACAGGTGAAGATGCCGTTAGCCCAGATACTGACGGGGCTAAGATCATTATTGAAAGCGTGTTAGCTGAGCGACGTAAAGTATTGACTGAAATGGAATCTAAGGCTTTACTCGGTGCTTTTAGAATTCCAGTTGTGATGACGGCTATTGCCCGTTCAGCCAATGAAGCTTTAGTGTTGGCAGAATCAATGGGTTTCCCTATTGTAATGAAAGTAAACTCACCTGATATTACCCATAAAAGTGATGTTGGTGGGGTTAAATTAAACATTCATAATGCACAATCGGTACGGGATGCGTTTAAATGTATTACGAAAAGCATCAGCAAAAATTGCCCTAAAGCACGTCTGGATGGTGTGACCGTGGAACGCATGATTAATAAGCCTAATGGGCGTGAATTGATGGTAGGTATTGTGCGTGATCCTGTGTTTGGGCCCGTGATTAGCTTTGGCATGGGAGGCACGATGGTTGAAGTGTTGGATGATATGGCCGTAAGTCTACCTCCGTTGAATAATTATTTAGTTAAAACCTTGATTGATAAAACCCATGCAGCGCAATTACTGGCGCAATTCCGTCAAATGCCACCTGCCAATCGAGAAGCTTTAGAGCAAGTATTATTACGCGTTTCTGAGATGGCTTGTGAGTTACCTTGGATTCGAGAAATGGATATTAATCCGTTAATTATCGATGAAAAAGGCGTGATTGCGGTTGATGCAAGAATTGTCGTGGATTATTACACTCCAAATCCTGATCGTTATGCCCACGTGGCTATTTATCCATATCCTGCTCATTTAGTTGAGCAATGGCATTTGCCTGATGGTACAGATATGATTATTCGTCCAATTCGTCCAGAAGATGCGGATATTGAGCAAGAGTTTGTACGAGATTTATCTGATGAGTCTAAGTATTTCCGTTTTATGCAAAGCTTGCCTGAATTGACACCTACAATGTTAGTGCGTTTTACTCAAATCGATTATGATCGTGAAATTGCTTTAATTGCGGTAACAACGTTTGATAATAAGGAAGTGGAAGTGGGTGTTGCACGCTATTCGATTAATCCTGATGGTGAAAGTTGTGAATTTGCTTTAGTGGTTTCAGATAAATGGCAGCATCGTGGCATTGCACACCGCTTGATGACTTCATTGATGAATGCCGCGCGACATCGTGGTTTGAAGATGATTGAAGGCGAAGTATTAAGTAACAATCACAGCATGTTGAAATTGATGGATAAACTTGGATTTAATGCTATTTTAGATGCGGAGGATAGAAATATTACTTTCGTCAGTCGCATGTTGTAGCCATTTCTGATGCCTGATTACAACTAAGTACAGCCTAATAATATTTTCTCGTTGTATCTTAGTTGTTTTCCAATAAGGCATTATCGATCCAATGCAATAGGGAATGTTCTCACTTTAAACTGAGCATGTTCCTAAGGCAATTGCATTAAAAAGATAATTAGGATTAAATCAATATTAATCAGATAATTGAGTGTTATTAATCAAGATTTAAATTAAGTATCCCAAGGCACTTATTTTTGATACCCAGTTTAGTGTTTTTTTCAGCTTTGAGCATATTTAAAGACATATGTCTGATGACAGCGATATTAGCAGCACTATAGGCGTTGTGCATCTTCAGTAAAAGCATAGTCTAAAACCCAATGCAGGTTATTTTCTATTCCCCAATGAGCACGAATGATATGTCCTAGATATTGAGGGTTTGTTGCATCTAGGCTAGTTATAAAGTAGCAGGTTTCTTTACTTACTTTGCCTTTTAATTCACGTTCAGCCGTGAGTGCTACAATGCTTTTTAAGTTTGTCCAATGAGGGTGTTGCTCTAACTGCCCGTTTTTCATGACGACCATGTTTGCCATTATAACTTTCGTAACCCACTTCAGGGCAGGTGTTTTTAGATTCAAATTTTTTCTCAATGATTTGCTCCGCGATAGCCGTTTGACATCCCATTACATCCATCGTAATCACAGCACCTGTTATATCTAACCATTCTAACAATTTTGGAATCGCTGTTATCTCATTTGATTTATCATCTACTTTTTGCTGTCCTAATACCAATGGATTCTGATCCGACCATGCACTTACCATGTATATCGCTGATTTATTTGTTGCTTTGTCTATACTTCCGCGTAAACATTTTCCATCCAAGGATATTATTTCCCTTTCACTTAACTTACTTAAATCTCTTACCCAACGGCTAAAGCATTCACTAAATTGCTCTACCTAACACATTATTTCTATGTCTTGTGAATTTTTTTTTAATGCGATTGCCCTGATTTATTGCACCATTGTTCTAGCTTTATACGGCAAACTGATTATAATGTTACAATTTACTGTACTTTTAGTATGGGTCTAAAAGCTAAGTGTTTGGCAGCTCAAATAGAATATTATTATATTTTAAAAATCAAATGTTTATTAGATGTCTTTAAATCATTATATAGTTTAGCAGATTGATGTAACAATAGAAAATTAATAGTAGTATCAATACTTTTTATTGCAAAATTCTTGACCATCTCGTTACCTTGTAGGATGCTACCCGTTCGTGGATACAAAAATAAACGAGCTGCATAATGGAGATGGATGAATGCAGTCTCACATTTAACATTAAGCAATGGAGGACTTTATTTCGATGAGTAAGGAAGGCGTAGATAATAGTAAACGCCGCTTTTTATCGATTGCTGTAAATAGCGTAGTAGGTGCAGTAGGTGTTGGTTTTGCCGCTGTTCCCTTCGTTAGTTATTGGCAACCGAGTGCGAGAGCACGAGCGGCTGGAGCTCCTGTAGAAGTTGACATTAGCAAATTAGAAGAAGGTCAAAAAGTCAACGTTGAGTGGCGTGGTAAACCTGTATGGGTTGTCAAACGTTCACAACAAAACTTAGATGAACTTGCCACATTAGATGGTATTGTTAGTGACCCTGCTTCTGACGTGACTTCTCAACAACCTGATTATGCGAAAAATGCGTTTAGAGCGCGTGAAGATCGTAAGAATATCTTAGTCGTTGTTGGTATCTGTACACACTTAGGCTGTTCACCAACTTATGTGAAAGCAGACCAACCTCATGTATTAGGGGATGATTGGAAAGGCGGCTTTTTCTGTCCTTGCCATGGTTCTAAATTTGACTTAGCGGGTCGTGTTTATTCAGGTGTACCTGCACCAACGAATTTAGTTGTGCCACCTCATGCATATATTGACGATAATCGTATTATTGTCGGTGTAGACTCACTAGAGGGGGCTGCCTAATGAAAGCAGTATTAACTTGGTTTGATTCGCGCTATCCCTCCGCATATAAATTATGGATGGATCATTTAGCGGGTTATTACGCACCAAAGAACTTTAATTTTTGGTATTACTTTGGCTCGTTAGCCTTATTAATGTTAGTCGTTCAAATTGTCAGTGGCATTTTCTTGACGATGAACTACAAACCCGGTGCGGAAACGGCATTTGCATCCGTTGAATACATCATGCGTGATGTAAACTGGGGTTGGTTAATTCGTTATATGCACTCCACGGGGGCATCCTTCTTCTTCATTGTGGTGTATCTGCACATGTTCCGCGGGCTGCTGTATGGTTCTTATCGTGCGCCGCGTGAATTAGTGTGGATTTTAGGCATGTTAATCTATTTTGCACTAATGGCAGAAGCATTCATGGGTTACTTGTTACCTTGGGGACAAATGTCTTACTGGGGTGCACAGGTCATTATCTCCTTATTTGGTGCAGTTCCCTATATTGGTGATGAATTAACCTTATGGATTCGGGGTGACTTCGTTGTCTCTGATGCGACATTAAACCGCTTCTTTGCGTTACACGTCATCGCTGTGCCTATTGCATTATTAGGCTTAGTGGTTGTGCATATTTTTGCATTACATGATGTTGGCTCTAACAATCCAGATGGCATTGAAATCAAGAAAAACAAAGATGAAAACGGTATTCCTAAAGATGGCATTCCATTCCACCCTTACTACACAGTAAAAGATATTTTCGGTGTGATGGTATTCGGTATGTTATTCGCGTGGGTTATGTTCTATGCGCCTGAAATGTACGGTTATTTCTTGGAATACAATAACTTTGTCCCAGCTGATTCATTAACCACACCAGAGCATATTGCCCCTGTTTGGTATTTCACACCTTACTATGCGATTTTACGTGCAATTCCTGATAAATTGGGTGGCGTAATCGGTATGGGTGGTGCAGTTGGCATATTCTTCTTGTTACCTTGGTTAGACCGCAGCCCAGTTAAATCAATCCGTTATAAAGCATGGCCTTTCAAATTTGCCTTATTCTTATTCACAGTAAGCTTCATTGCTTTAGGTATTTTAGGGGTATTACCTGCTGAAGGTACGTATATCACTTTGGCGCGTATTTTCTCAGGCATTTATTTTGGCTTCTTCATTTTGATGCCAATTTATTCAACTTGGGGCACTCCTAAAGAAGTACCAGAACGGGTGACAATGTAATGAAACGGATAATTCTTGCACTAACTTTATTGCTACCAACGTTGGGCTTTGCCTCAGGCGGTGGAGTTGAGCTACAAAAAGCCTATAATGATATTCGTAATACGGCTTCTTTACAAACTGGCGCGAAGTTATACATGAACTATTGTGCGGGCTGTCACTCTTTAAACTTCATGCGTTATCAACGTATTGCTGATGATTTGGGTTTAAGCAACGAACAAGTTCAATTGCTTATCTTTGACCCAGAGAAAAAAATTGGCAGCATGATGAGCACGTCAATGAACCCTGAAGATGCCGCAGCTTGGTTTGGTAAAGCACCACCTGATTTGAGCGTGATTTCACGTTCTCGTGGAACGGACTGGTTATACTCTTACATGATTTCTTTCTATATGGATGAATCTCGCCCTACAGGTATGAACAACTTGTATTTTGCTGATGTTGGTATGCCTCACGTAATGTGGGATCAACAAGGTATGCAAACAGCGGTTTATCATACTGAGAAAGATGCGAATGGTCATGACCACGAAGTATTTTCTCACCTAGAAGCGGAAGACCCTGCTAAAAATAAGGAGTATAAAAAGCAAGTTTTAGATTTGGTTAACTTCTTGGAATATGTGGGCGAACCGGGTAAGATAAAACGCTTAGATTTAGGTTGGAAAGTGATTCTTTTCTTCTTCTTTATGTCTATCTTGGCATTCTGGATGAAGAAAGAATTCTGGAAAGATGTTCCTCACTAATCTAGTGTAAATTATTTAGGGCTACCTATTGTTTTAAAATGGGTAGTCCTTTTTTCTTATTAGTCATCAGTATTCACTTCATATTTCACTTCCACTTATTACTTTATTCTAATAAGCTTAATATTTGTACTCAATGAGATATTACATACTAGTTGATCCCCCATTTCTTGGATTGATATATAATTAAAATTGGCTGAGAATGTGATAATATGACACATAAGCGGTTTTCCTTTATCCCCTTTTTTTACTCCTTCTTAAACCACAGCAACAGTATTGAATCAAGCTAAGCAATATTTAAAATAATCAATGCTTGTATTCGCCTGTCTTTGCTCCCAAATTCTATTTATAGATATCCATAATTCAGTGGATATAGCATCTAATGAATAAACTAAAAATAGCATTTTAAGCAAGATAGTTATATGATATTGCTCAAAATATTATTAGAAAAGTAAAATAATACCTACAAGTGCATAGGATGGATGGTGGAAAAGGTTTTATTTAAAAACTTAAATCGGTCGCATTCTCAATATATTAGCTTACAATTGCCGCCGAATTTGCCTTTTCGATATTATTAAAAGTTCTGAGGAATCCGAATGGCTGTTGAGTTATACAATGATGGTAGACACAAATGTATTGCATTTTATGATTTAGTAAGTGGCGATGGTATTCAAGCAAACCAATTTTTAATCGTAAATGGTAATCACTCTGCGTTATTAGACCCCGGTGGTGATTTAACTTATAACGATCTATTTATGCAAACTTATAAATATCTGTTCACAAAAAATCTTGAATATATTATTGGTTCACACCAAGACCCCGATGTGATTTCATCTTTAGGTAAATGGTTAATTGGTAGTGACTGTAAGGTCATTGTGCCTGCATTATGGGAACGGTTTATCCCTCATTTTGCACAACCGGGAAAAGTTAAAAAACGTTTAATTGGTATTCCAGAACAAGGTATGAATATTTACTTAGGAGATGCTGAATTAAAAGCTTTACCCGCACATTTCTTGCATTCAGAAGGTAATTTTCATTTTTACGATCCGATTAGTAAAATTTTATTTTCAGGTGATTTGGGTGCGTCTTTAATTGATGCTAACCATAATAACCCTGTTACCGATTTTGAATCTCATACGGCTCATATGCAATGGTTTCACCAGCGTTACATGGGTGGTAATAAAGCGTGTCGTTTATGGGTCAACATGATTCGAGAGTTGGATATTGAATGGGTTGTGCCGCAACATGGGCGTTCATTCAAAGGCAAGGAAATTATTGCTAAATTATTGAATTGGATTGAGAAATTAGAATGTGGCGTTGATTTAATTACCCAAGATACATATCGAATTCCTTAAAGTTTGCTTTGGTATCGGTTTGTTGTAACACGATTTCATCATCCAAAACAACGCACTAATCAATTGAGAACTCACCACATAGACCTCTTTGCCTTTAAACTTATTTTTCTGGCATAGTTGGGCTGTGTGGTTACAAATACATTAAAAAACAACCCGTTATAAAAAGTGTCTGGACCGTTATTCATAACTGTTTCCATTAGATTTAGTAAAAACATTTAAATCCACGTTAATTATCTATTTTCGATTGTGCAATGCCACGTCTTGACGGCTGTTACTTTTATTTTAACCAATCATTTAATTCCTGTACTAATCTATCCGCTTTTCTAGCTGACAAATAGGGTGCTTTTTTTGATTTTTGCTACAGACATAGCTTTCCTGCTTACCCATAGTGATCAGCAAAAATGAGAAGGCAAGGGGTTCGTTCTGAGAGCACCAAAAGCTAAATGAGGTAGTAAACGGTCAAGTTAAAAGCGCAGATTAAACCGATAGCAAAATTCAGCTAAGTAGCGAGGGAGATGTTTATGTTGAATTGCATGATAGACTCCAATGATAGCAATTTTAACATTAGCAATCATGGTATTCACCCAAGTAAACTGTTCAAGTGTTACGCTATGAACTCCTCCACCAGTTATAATGCGAGTGTGCTTGCAGCCGTGTTTTTGAACCGCCTTAAAGCAAGTTAAACCATCAGAGACAACTTCACACTCTGTACTGAGATGGTGTTCAGCCCAAGCTGCAATCTCCTTAGTTTTGAACCCTTC
>JADGDW010000160.1 GCA_016744725.1 Candidatus Albibeggiatoa sp. nov. BB20
TCAGATAAAACAAAACTGAATGGAAGTGTTAAAGGCAAGAAAAAAGCCTTGTGTAAAGAATGTGGATATCAATATGTATTGGAAAAATCAGATTATTTTATCTCGTTCCTACATGCCATGTAGGAATGCAACCCAGACGCGCTGCGTCATGAAGGTATTCTCACAAAATTTGTGGGAACGAAATAAAGCTAATTAATAAGCTTCAATAAACCTATAGTCATAAAGTAAATATACATTATTGGTATTATAACTATTTGTAATTTTACTGGTTTTTGATAATTAGAAGTAAGCGCGGTAGGTTGGGTTAAGGAACGAAGCCCAACATTTATTGTTTAAGAAAGCTGCAATTTTGTTAAGCCTCCTTCGTCAGCACAACCTACCGCGCTACATTGTAGGAGATGTTTTTGGGAGAAATGGAAATAGTGAATACTAGGTTATTTATTGTCTCTGAGAAAAACTTCATTCTAGCTGATATAATCTTGTTAAAATATTCCCCTGATGTCGTAAATAACAATATAATATCGTTAGTTAAAGAAGCTGAAGAGAAAGCTATTGAACATGATTTTAGCAAAGTTTCTAGTTTAAATGCTCAACTTTGTATTCATGTAGTATCTGGTGATGTGGATTTAAGGCTTGGATTAAATTTATCAGAAAAAACTATTCAGATTTTATCTGAAAATAATCTGTCTTTGGATTTTGATCCATATTAACTTGTTTGTTTTCTCGTTCCTACGTTCTGCGTATGAGACATTATTTAACAGCCCATTATTTAAGCAGAATAGCGCGGTAGGTTGGGTTGAGGAACGAAGCCCAACATTTATTGTTTAAGAATGTGGCAATTTTGTTGAGCTTCCTTCGCCAGCACAACCTACGCGGGCTTAAATTGATAAACTCTGATAAACAAAAATTCAGTTGTCGATTTTTCAATGAGTTACGATTCTTACTCTTAATTCACATTGTACTATATAGATATAAGTCTCCTTAATCGAGCAACAACAAAAGGAGAATGTGAATACTCAATAATATTTGCCTTCTCACATAATGCAAGAGCATCAAGCAACTGCTCTTCTTTAAACAATGTAAATTCACCATTTACACTAGTCATTTCTAAATATGAGTAAAGTCCATTTATATCACATATATCCAGCCCTAATACTTTCCACTCCCAACCTTCTGGAAAATGAACTTCTTCTGATAAATATATAGCGTCCAAGGATGTTTTTAATATATCCAATGATATAAGCACTACATCACTTCTTTGTAAAATGAAACTTCCCAGTTTATTAATGTTTGCTTCATCTTTAAAAGAAAGTAATTGTAAACGATTTTGATACATTCCAAGCTCTGTCTTAGCATACTTAGATAATACCTCATCATCCAACCAAGCATCCACACTAATAGATGGTGTGAAACCAGAATATAATTTCTTAATTTCTAATCCAGCCGAAACAAATTTGCTCATAATACTAGTACGAACCTCTTTCTCCTCTTCCATGCTGCTCCCACCAAGTATCATAAATATAGCATGGCTTCATTAACAATTGCATATTCTCATCAAATTCAATAGAGTATGAATATTTCCAATGCCTTCTTTCATTCCAGATACATTTATTTTTCGATACTACTTCATTATGCCGCCAAGCGCGGTAGGTTGGGTTGAGGAACGAAGCCCAACATTTATTGTTTAAGAAAGCTGCAATTTTGTTGAGCTTCCTTCGTCAGCACAACCTACCGTGTTAAAATTATCCAATAGATTCTAATTGAGTATTTAACATGTTCACTGTTGTCTCGTTTCTACATGCCATGTAGGAATGCAGTCCAGACGCGCTGCGTCATGAATACACTTGACGTGACACGTGTTATGAAGGCATTCCAACAAAACTTGTAGGAACGAGATAAACTTATATTGAACTCAGATTAAACTGTTTTTCTATAACTAGAAAATATAGGGCGGATTTCAATTTCATCTTCTTTTAATTCCTTAAATGAACTTATTAATGTGGGTAAAAATGGAATTCCTCCTCCTATTGCTAATAAAATTGTCTCTATTCCAAGACTCTGTAAAGTAGATAATATCGTTTTACTCCTCCCTGTCTTATAACCATACATCTTTTCTAACTCATCAAATCTAATAGCAACCAGCCTGTCAATATCTGAAGGTTTTAACTTTCTCCATTCTTCAGTAACAAATTGTGCTAATGACTTTGGACTTTGGTGATGAAACTCCCCATATAAAAGCTGCTTTAATTCTTCCCTATCTCTAGGTGTAACCAGTGATGTGGTTAAATTGGCAAATTCTTTAGCATTTTCCTTGAGCATTTTTTTTGCGAAATATTCTGTCTCAGACTCTAACGTACTAACCTTTTTTGATAGAACTTTGACAAAAGATTCCATTATAGTACTTTCCACCTTAGAGGCATCTAACTTTGAAGCTGATGCAAAATAAGAAAACGTATTGTAATTAAACCCTTTAAGTTCACTAACTCTATTTCCATAACTCATAGTCGAATTTAAAATAGCAGCCCAAGTAAGTACACTTTTACAATCAGTAATAAAAGATTGTTTTTTTGTATCTGTGATATCCAAAACCCATATATTTTCTATTACCTGATATAAGTCTGATCTTGATACAACTTGAATGGAACTATTTATAAATGAGTTGATAGCAGCATTAGACTTGATTCCACCTTTAATATATTTAATAGAAACAGTAGTTAATAAAGATTTTATATGAATATTTAGATCTTTCTCAAATTGGTTTTTATTTCTATTAGAGCGAAAGAGGCAACTTTTCCATCCACATGCAGTTATTTTTTCTGCCCTTTCTTCAGTTCTTTTCTTGATCTTTTCTATATCAACTTTTGTAGTATATCTTTTACCCCTATCAAAAACAGTACCATCTCGAAATCGCCAATTAACTCGTTCTTCCAAACTACTATGGATATCCAAAGCAAGGCTAGCAGCCCCTGATTTCATTAGATTATATAAATAACCATCTTCACTAATGGCATCTTGAAAGTAAAAATCGTCTCCTTCAAAAAGTTCAGCAGGACGAACAATAATATGACCACCTATAAGGTGAGCAGATATTACTTTATTTTTTAATTCATTTTTGCTCTCTGACATGCTTACAGTAGCATCAGGAGAAGTATCCCAAAAAAATATCTGATCGTATTCCATATATTAGATTCTTGAATATTATTATGTTGTAGCGTGGTAGGTTGGTAGGTTGGGTTGAGGAACGAAGCCCAACATCTATCTTTCAATAAGGTTGCAATTTTGTTGAGCTTCCTTCGTCAGCACAACCTACACGGGCTACATTATCAGAATTTTGTAATGAGCGATTTTCTAGCCACCCAAAACAGGCAACTAGAAAACATCATCAATCAACCCCAACGTAAACCACCACGTTTAACCGTGTCCATGCCTTCGCTATCAAAATTATCTTTGTCACCACCGCGTAAACCATAAATTTCAATATTATGATTCGCAATCGCTTGAATATGTTCTAATTCCTGCTGAGCACGCACATCATCAGTAAATAAATGACGGAAACGTTGTTGTTGTTGCAAATACTCTTCTACAGGCTTAGGATTCCGGATCGGCACAGCACCGACCAAGCCGCCACGCTCCAACTCAATCATCGGAAATAAACCCGTTTCAACCGCCAATCGTGCCACCGCAATACTTTGATCGCCTTCATGACCCCAACCCAACGGACAAGGACAATGAATCTGCAAAAAGGTTGGACCATCAATTTCCATTGCACGGCGGACTTTTTTACGAATATCAGAAGGATAAGCCACCGATGTGGTTGCGGCATACGGAATGTGATGTGCGGCAACAATAGACACAATGTCTTTTTTCAAATGGCGTTTACCCATACGCTCTTTACCCGGTGGCGAAGTGGTTGTCATCGCAGCATGTGGAGTCGAGCTTGAACGCTGAATCCCCGTATTCATGTACGCCTCATTGTCATAACACACATACATCACATTATGACCGCGTTCCAACATGCCCGATAATGCCTGAAAACCAATATCAAACGTACCGCCATCACCACCCATCGCAATCACTTTAGTGGATTTACCTTGAGCCTTCATTGCCGCTTCCATACCTGAGGCAATCGCGCCCGTATTTTCAAACAATGAGTGCATCCAAGGCACACGCCATGCAGATTCTGGCCACGGTGTAGTAAAAATTTCTAAACAACCCGTGGCATTCGCCAACATCACGTCAGGGCCTGCCGACTCCATCACCAAACGCGCCGCCAACGCTTCACCACAACCCAAACAAGCACGATGTCCCGACTCCATGCCACGAAAACGAGGTTGCTTTGAACGTAAATCAGCAACAGGAATATTCACTTCTACATTCATCACACACCTCGCATTAATAATAATTGTTCATTGATAATTGTTAATTGATAACTGTTCATTGTTAGCGATCTTCCTCTGGCAATCGATCCAATTCCACATCAAAAATTTCAAATTGATTCGGAGTTGGATTGGTGCGTACTTTTTCCAATAATCGCGGTAAAATTTCCAGCGGAATATCGCGCCCGCCTAAACCGACTGTGAAATTATGTAATGTTGGAGGGTTTTCCATGCCTGCAATTGCGGATAACACTTCGATGCCGACAATGCCACCGCCACCGGGGGATAAGGCGCGTTCTAATACAATTAAATTATCCAAACCTTGACAGGCTTCGCGAATTGCTTCAACGGGAAATGGGCGAAAACTGCGTAATTTGATTAATTTGACAGGTTCTTCATTCGGTGGCGCATCGACTAGCGCGGCTTTCAATGTACCGAACACTGAGCCAATAACCAGAATCCCAATCTTGGCATCATCATCACCATAGGTTGAAACCAAACCGCCCGATTCTCGACCTGAAATCTTAGCCCACTCTTGATCCATCGCGACAATATCATCTTTGGCATTGAGCAAGGCTTGATGATGAGAATGACGTGCTTCACTATAATGGTCTGGAGAAATTAATGTGCCAACACTAATGGGATTGCGTGGGTCTAAAGTACGAGAAAATTTAAATTCAGGTAAAAATTGATCGACTTGCTCTTGCGTAGGAATATCAATCCCTTCTAAAGTATGAGTTAAAGTAAATCCATCCATACAGACCATCACGGGTAATTCGGTGGCTTCAGCAATTTTAAAAGCTTGAATCGTGGTATCAACCGCTTCTTGATTATCGGCACAATATAATTGAATCCATCCCGCATCGCGCACTGACATTGAATCTTGCTGGTCATTCCAAATCGATAACGGACTGGACACGGCGCGATTGGCACAGGTCAACACCAACGGCACACGCATTCCCGAGATATTAAACAGCACTTCTGCCATTAACAAAATCCCTTGCGATGCACTGGCAGTATAGGCGCGAGAACCTGCCATCGCTGCACCTAATACGACTGATGCGGCTGAAAATTCACTTTCGACGCTGACAAATTCACAGTTTAATTGACCATCCGCAACCAGTTTAGAAATGTTTTCTACAATATGGGTTTGTGGCGTAATCGGATAGGCTGCAATCACTTGAGGACGACATAATGCAACCGCTTGTGCAACAGCTTGAGAACCTTCTAAAGCTTGTAACATGTTACGCCTCCTTCCATTGATTTGCCGATACAAGTTCTGCCGCTTTGATAATTAAACTCAAGTTTTTATCTAATGTTGGCCCTTTGAATTTCTGTTGTAACACTTTCTGCAATGAGGCTTGTGACAAAATGCCTGTTAAAGCGAAAAAGGCGGCGAGTAATGCGGTGTTGGGTACAGGTCGCCCAAGGATTTCTTTGGCTAATGCGCCTGCGGGAATGGTTGTGATTTCGCGTTTAAATTCAGTGCTGGCCTCTTCACTACTGAGACTTGAGTTGACTAAAATTCTACCTTTGGGCATTAAGCCGCTGAGTACACCGGGGACGTGTAGTAAGGCTTGGTCTTGAATAATGAGGAAATCGGGGGCAGTGACTTGGTTACGTTGTAAAATGGGTTCATCATTAATACGGACAAATGCCATCACAGGTGCGCCACGACGTTCTGCGCCAAAATTAGGGAACGCTTGTCCATGACGACCTTCTTCAAAGGCAGCCATTGCTAACAAATATGCAGCAACAACATTGCCTTGCCCTCCTCTTCCATGTATGCGGATTTCAATCATGTCCTCATACTCCTTTGGTTGAATTTATTGGAGTGTTGTTTTAATTATTGTGTGTTGTCATTGTGCGAATAATCAGCGGAAATGTCTATAGTTAGTTTTGGAAATGGTGATTGGAGTATGATTAGATGAAATATTTGACAAACTTTACTGTCTTAAATGAGAACATCCATAAAATTTATAAATATTATCAATACTGGAGGTAGGTAGTTATGTTAAACAAAACATCTACGTTGGTTTTAACGAGTTTTCTGGGATTTGTAGCAGTTGGAAATGCCGTTGCAGATTTAAATGATGGCTTGGTTGCGTATTATCCGTTTGATGGGAATGCAGAGGATGCTTCTGGGAATGGGAATGATGGTACAGAATATGGTGATTTGAGCTATGTTACAGGTCAAATTGGTCAAGCAGTACAATTTGATGGACAAGACCATCATATCAATATTGGAAATTTGCTAAAAAATCAATGCCAATTCACTTTTTCTATATGGATAAATATCGATAAGATTGAAATAGATAGACCTGAATATTTTGGTATTTTCGGACAACAAGATTTTTCATATCCTTTTGCTTTCAACGATTATAATTTCTATGTTGGCAATAATCAGAATTACAGATCATTTGGTAGTTCATCTCATTGGGGTGATGGAAAGTATTTTGATAGTCGTGTCATACACCCATTATCAACTAATGAATGGCATTTAATAACTCAAACGTATGATGGAAATATATTAAGTCAGTTTGACAATGGGATTCTTGTCAATTCAATTGAGGTACAAGATAAGTGTATAGATAATGATTTTGATTTTTTAATCGGACGAACAGCAGCATATCCTGGATATTTATATACATCCAATTTTTCTGGCTTAGCGGATGATTTTCGTATTTATAACCGTGCTCTTTCCAATACTGAAATTCAACAACTCCATTGCCAAGAAAATGCTAGCTGTAAACCTTTAAGCGTAGACATTGCTGGTTTTTCTGGAAAATTTGACACTCAATCTACTGTACTGACATGGACTGAATTATCAGAGCATTTAGGCTTTAACATTTACCGCGCAGAGCAGCAAAATGGCAAATATATTAATGCCACTAAACTCAATAATTCATTGTATTCCAATCAAGGTAAAAGTGATGAGTACACATTTATTGATGATAGTGTTGTTGCAGGAAAAGCCTATTACTACGGATTAGAATCCATTGATCTTGCTGGTGAAGTCATTCGACATATGGATGATATTATTTCAATCACAACGGAATAATGAATTTAATTTTTTAGTTTGTATATGCAAGTACCTCTGATTTCTAAAGAGTGCTTGCATTTTTTATTTTGCAAATGATCCTTGGTCTAATCCTAATATCGATTTACTCAGTATAAACACAGATATTACTGACTTTGCATACTATTACGAATATAAAATTTATGGTAAATCAGATATTTAAGAGCCAGAGTCGTTTTCATTCGAGATAGAACCAAATGAACATCAAATGAAACTGATGCAGCTTATTCTAAACCATTATGGTGAGTTATCAGCCTCTCATTTAGAAACATTAACTCATCAAGAAAATCCGTGGAAAACTACAAGAGGAGAGCTAGAGCCAAGTCAGAAAGTGATACCTATGAATAAAATGACTCAATACTATGGTAGTTTGTTACAGCATACTTATACACTGATTTAATTCAAGTTTATCTGTAATTGGTTTTTGTAAAGTCATCTGAAAAGAAGCCAACATCCCTGTCAAGCTTCTTAAATCAACTGAACTTATATATCAACCATTAATGAGGCAAAGAGTGACAATGATTACAGCCGACTAAATCTCCTTTATTAAAACGAACTGTTCTACCTTCCACATTGAGCGCTCTGTCGACTGGCATTTTAGATAATACCGTCCCTAATAAATCCATACCATGACAAGCCTTACAACCTTCTTCATCTCGTTCATACATACGTTCATGCTGATGATCGATCCATCTTGGATCATTAACATTGTGCATACCATGAGGACCATTTGTGGTGATAGGTAAAGTGTTGTCATGGCAGGTTTGACACTCGATAATTGTGCCTGAATGTCCTTGTAGCTGAGTCGCGGTCACATTGTCATTGGCATCTTCATCAGGATTTTCCCAAATTGCATGGGTGCTACCATGACAACCTTCACAAGCAACCCCGCCATGCCCTTTACTATTGCGGAATAAGGTATTTTCATTTTCAGCAAAACGTTGATTTTCAGCTTTAATTGGTGAGGCTGATGCATCGCCTTCTAAATAAGTCTGAATTAAACGGATGCCGGCTGGATGTAATTTCATATTATCCGCATTAAGATGATTGACCGCATCACCTGTGTGACAAGATTGACAGCGAGGTGTATCAACCCAAGGTCTACGCGCGGCATTATCATTTTGTCCATCCAAACTACCACCCGCTAATAATGGATATTCGCCACCAACTGCAAGCATATCACCATGACAATCCTGACATTGTGCTGCTTCACTCATTGCGCCACGTTGACATTGGGTCTGAGTCCCCGGATGACATTGATAACAATCCTGTTGGGTTTTGCCGCCTGTTGGGAAAATACTTTGTCCATTTTGCTGCAATTTGCCATGATGTTGGTGCATGACTTGAGACATTGAAGGTAAATTCTTTTGTAAACCTTTTTTGCCTTCTCCCGCTAAATCTAATGCCGCTGAATAATGGCAAGAAGCACATAATACAGGGGTTTGTTGAGCCAATTGAGTTGCGTGTTCTGCATCATGTAAAAATACGATATTCCATTTTGCTTGCACTTCTAAATTAGTCTCATTTGACCATGTAATGCCTTCCTTAACAGTGGCAACCGCGCCAGTGGCATGACAGTTTTTACAGTCTGTTTCTTGTGCAACGGGAACAACAACATCGGTACTAGTCAAAAATGTACCTGTCTGTTTATCATGGGCACTGATGCGTAACATTGGATAAGGATTGGTATTGCCTGCATCGTCTATCGCAGTCATTGGAATACCCGCAGCTTGAAACCATTGTTGGGCTATTTCATAGTCAAAAGTGGGCGTTTCACTACTGTCGGCTGGCATATACTTGCCACTTAAGCCTTGTCCTTCTGGTAATTCGGTATTAAACAATTGATTTGCATATTGCCAAAAGTTAGTTTTACCCACGCTGTAACTATTAATTGAGCCTGCTGGATCAGGAATTGGTGAATAACGGATTTCGACTTCAGCATCAGATAATAATTCAGGTTCACGCCCTTGTTTCAATACTTGTGCATTAATCACGTTATAAGGAGGTAAAATTGAAAATACTGAATAATCTTCATCCATACAATGCATTCCTAAATCATTGAAAGCAAGTAAGGTATAAAATCCATCAACAACGCTAGATGGGACATTGGGGTCTGTTGTATTAGGAACACCATTATCATCATCGCCATCGTTATCATTATCGCCGTCGTTATCATGGTCGTCATCATCATCATCATCGCCGTCGCCGTCGTTATCATGGTCGTCGCCATCATCATCATCGTCGTCATTATCATCGTTGTCGTCGTCATCATCATCAGAGTCATTTTGCCCTGAATGTGAATCAACATTGAATTGCACACTATGTAAGTCGCCATACCAGTTAGAGGAATCTAATGGATTTGAATCTACCAAAGTGGTCAGTTGATACACGGTATATTGACCGGAAGGCACTTCATCAGCGGCAAATTTAAATATAGGATAAGAGCCACGCAAAGTTTGCCCACGTAGAAAAGGCTGTACTGTTGGGCTAAATCCTTCAGGTGAATAAAACCATAAAACCCCATCTAGTGCCACAGCAATATAAAGATCAGCCGTTTCATCTGTGTTAAATCGGACTTCTGCTTCTAACGTATCACCTGTGCTTAGCTCCGTTTTAGGGGCGTATAATTCACCAGCGTAAATAGGTGGTAGGTTTATAAAAAAACCTAATATTCCAAACAGTAAGA
>JADGDW010000161.1 GCA_016744725.1 Candidatus Albibeggiatoa sp. nov. BB20
AATTCTTTAATGACAACAGGGCTTGGTCGCCCTGTATCCCGGCTTTCAGCCGCCAAGCCTCTAACCCACCCGTCTTTAGCGGGTGGTTGTTTAGTATCAACAATGGATAATTTCTTTAGATTTCTTAATAAAACAATAATGTTGGGAATAGCATAAAATTCATTCTTATCTAAGTTTAGTCCAACAACATTTTTATCTTTATCTACTGCATATCCATTACTTCGACTAGCAATTTTATCTAAACTAATTTCTTGTAATTGTTTTCCAATTTTTCGCTCTAATTGTTTGATGATGTCTAGGTCGGTCATGGTGGTTTTCTTTTGGTTTTTGAACAGGATATAACGGATGAATGGATAAACAGGATTTTTTCGTGCCTAAAGTTTAGGATCTGGGAAATAGATTTGCAATCAGAGTTAATCCTGAATATCTTTAAATCTGTGTCATCTTGTTCAAAATGCTGTCTGAATCTGGATTTGCAGGATTGATGGATTAACAAGATTAGATTGTAGATATTTTTGAGAAGTGAGACAAATATTTATAATTAAAAATATCAGCCTAAGCGTTTAAGAAAAATAGGATTTTGTTTGGTTAATTGTGCAACAACCCAAGCACTTACACTTTTATTCGCTCGTTTTGCTGCAATTAAAATATCCCAACAACTCTTTTAAAACCTCAACTTATGGGAATCCAGCCGAGACGCTCCGCGCCATAAAATATGATTCACGATGCAGAACGTCTAAACGAAGCTAGTATGAAAAACATAGCAACGATAAATAACCTGATTTCTACTTAGAAACAGTCCCGTCTCAAAGACTGTCTTAAGCCACTTTAACAATTAAACGGCCACGAATTTTACCTTCAATAATGTGATTGGCAGACTCAATAACCTCAGATAACGCAACTTCTTGAGAAACCGCTTCCAATTTACCAGCATCTAAATCCGTTGCTAAACGTTTCCATGCTTCAATACGGGTTTCAATAGGAGCATAAACACTGTCAACGCCTGCTAATGTCACACCACGTAAAATGAAAGGTGCAACCGTTGCAGGAAAATCCATCCCTTGCGCTAAGCCACACGCTGTTACCACACCACCATAATTCATACTGGCACATATATTGGCTAAAGTATGACTACCCACCGTATCAACCGCACCCGCCCAACGTGATTTAACTAATGGTTTACCCTGGCTGGAAAGTTCCGCACGATCAATCACACTTGTAGCCCCTAAGGCTTTTAAATGTTCTGCCTCATTGACGCGACCTGTAGACGCAACCACGTTGTAGCCCAATTTAGCTAAAATCGCAATGGCGATACTGCCTACACCACCATTTGCACCCGTAACCAGAATTTCACCTTTATCTGGAGTCACGCCCAATGCTTCCAAACGCATCACGCATAACATCGCGGTATAACCTGCTGTACCGATGGCCATTGCTTGACGACTGCTTAAAGACTCTGGCAAAGGCACAAGCCATTCTCCTTTAACCCGTGCTTTTTCTGCATAACCGCCCCAGTGTGATTCACCAACGCCCCAACCATTTAAAATGACTTTATCGCCTGCTTTCCAGTTTGGATCATCGCTTTGCTCAACCGTTCCCGCGAAATCAATCCCCGGTACAAAGGGATATTGACGCACGATGGGTGCTTTGTTGGTAATCGCTAATCCATCTTTGTAATTCAGCGTAGAGTATTCGACTCGAACGGTGACATTTTGCTCAGGCAATTGTGCTTCATCTAATTCAGTTAATTGTGCATCAACACCGCTGTCAGTTTTGCTTAATAAAATGGCTTTAAACATGGGGGTAACTCCATAAAATAGACTGGTCGTCTAATATTTGTGGTAAAAAAATGGCTTAATTATAGTAGTTTATAAAAGCCTTCTGATTCAAAATGAGAAAATCATGATTCTAATTACAAACAATCAAGCGTAACTTGAGTCATTAATCTAAAACATCGTAATTTAAGATTCAAATAGACTAAAAAATTGTGCTGCAAATAACTCTAAAGGCTGAGTGCTGCGGACTAATTTGGCGCGTAAAATAGCCCCTTCCCAACCAATCCAAAAAAAAGCCGCCAACTGTTCACAATCTGCTTGAGCTGATAATTCATCTCTGCTTTGAGCTTCACGCAAACAGGTCGCTACTTTTTCTTGCCATATTAAAAATACATTTTCTAATAAATGTCGGTAATTATCATTGACTGCACCTAATTCTTGCCCCAAATTACCCACTAAGCAGCCGCGTTTAAAATCATAGCGTTGCATTCCTGCTTTAGCTTCTTCAACAAAATTGCGTAAACGTTGTAATGGCTTATGCTGGGTATCGGTTAATAATCGATCTAATTTATCAGAAAAATACGCCGCATAATGTTCAATCACTGCCTCGCCAAAGGCTTCTTTACTTTTGAAATAATGATAAAAAGACCCTTTGGGCACATTGACTCGTTTTAATATTTCTTCAATCCCAGTATTGGTAAAGCCTTTCTCAGTCAGAATTTCCGTACCCACACGGATTAATATGTCGCGAGTATTTTGTTTTTTTTGTACTTTTTCATTTTTCATACTCAAAATAATAGACTGGTCGTCTAATAATTGCAAGCTAAATATTATCACTGATAATAAACAGGAAATTGAATATTGTTAGATGGATTATTATGTTTAAAACAAGCTTGAACTGCTTCTGATTTGGGACTTGTCCAAGCTCTGAAAATAGGATGTTTAATTGGTTACGATTTAAGAGTCAATATTTCAACTAGACCCGCGTCATCCAATACGCTTGCTTTGATGCAATAAACTTTTGTGGTGCTCACTTGGATTAAATTGATTTTAATATCGTTCAAAAGAGTTCAAACCTGTTTTCTCTATATTTTTTCTCGTTCCACACACTGTGTGGACTGTGTCATAGACACACTTGCGTCTTATCACTCATGTTACGAAAAATGTAAAAAAGTTTGAAAGAGTAAGGTGGAATAAATGAGGCTTTGATGTTAGTTATTATTAATAAACTCTCTCTCTCACCGCATTCCACCATCCTAAGTGTATCGCATGTTTTGGTGGAAAACGCTGCGCTATTACATCCTACATAAAATGAAAAAATTCTTTTATTTACGTAAGCTGAGTTATCAGATGACGACGCGGTGCATCGTCACAAGTTAAAGTTCATTTTTAGACGAGTTCAGTATAGTATTCCCTAACAATAAAAATTATTTAGGTTTTACTGGGCTTAGCATCTGTTTTTGCAGGCTGCTTCACCGCATATTTAGCCATGAGAATCTTTTGTATATTCTGTACTGATTTCTGCGTATCATTCAAAGCACGTAATTCTGAGCGTTGAGTACGCACCAACTCAACTAATTCTTGATGATTTTTTTCTTGATAATAAACAACCTTGGCAAACCCAAGCAGAATTGAGCCTAAAATGAGGCCACCCATACCACCTGCAATATAAGTCATGCGTTCATTTTCAATCAACGTAAATGCAAGTAAAAGCACGATATAAGAAACGGCATAAATTAGTGTTGCAAATATATTGAGCGTATTTTCTATGCGCATGAGCTTCTCCAAACTGTAATGAGTGTGAGCAAGAAATAGAACTGGCAATCATCATCGTCAAAAATAATGATCTTTATTCAGACTGCCAATCCTTGATTCTTATTTAACTATCATATCAATACCGGCATCTTGTGCAAGTTGAGCAAAATTAGGAAACGAGGTTGCAACATTAGCACAATCATGAATTGTAATTGACCCTTCAGCCCGTAGGCTTGCCATAGTAAACGCCATTGCAATCCGATGGTCACCATGGCTCTGAATTTCACCCGTTTGTAATTGGCCGCCTTGGATAATCATACCATCTGGCGTAGGCTTAGCATCAATGCCCAATGCAATCAAACCATCTGCCATCACTTGAATCCGATCACTTTCTTTAACCCGTAATTCTTTTGCACCCGTCAATACGGTTTCACCTTCAGCACAAGCTGCCGCCACAAATAAAGCAGGGAATTCATCAATTGCTAATGGCACTTGATCTTCAGGGATTTGGATGCCTTTTAGCGGTGCAGAACGGATTTGAATATCAGCCACAGGTTCGCCACCAATTTCGCGTTCATTGAGCAAGGTAATATTCGCGCCCATTTGACGTAAAATATTAATCACCCCGATACGAGTTGGATTAATCCCCACGTGTTGCAACGTCACATCCGCATTGGGTGCAATACTCGCCCCAACCATGAAAAATGCAGCCGATGAAATATCGCTAGGCACATCGATTTGGGTTGCGGTTAATTTACCACCATTTTGTACACTAATTTTATTGCCTTCCACCTTCACAGTATAGCCAAAACCTCGTAACATACGTTCAGTATGATCGCGGGTCGGGGCAGGTTCAGTCACGCTGGTTTCGCCTTGTGCATATAAGCCCGCTAATAACAAACAAGATTTAACTTGTGCGCTGGCAATTGGCATGTCATAGTGAATGGCGTGTAAGTCCTGCTGGCCTTTAACTTTTAATGGCGGTGTACCGCTTTCTGTAGACTCAATCCGTGCACCCATCGTAGCCAAAGGATCAGTGACACGACGCATCGGACGAGTTGATAATGAGTCATCACCAACTAATTCGGTATCAAACGCTTGTCCAGACATCAAACCAACCAATAAACGCATTGATGTACCAGAATTGCCTAAATCCAAAGGGTGGCTAGGTGGGATCAAACCATGTAACCCAACCCCGTCAATAATCACTTCTTGTTTGGCTGGACGTTGAATCTGTACCCCCATGGCTTGGAACGCCGCCAATGTGGCTAATGTATCTTCGCCTTCTAAAAAGCCTGTGATCTGTGTTGTGCCTTCTGCTAGCGCACCTAACATGATGGAACGATGAGAAATGGATTTGTCACCTGCAACGCGAAATGTGCCTTGTAAAGTATGGCTGGGCTGTACAATAAATTGGGTCATGTTGGTTTGCTATGTTCAAAAATTCAAATTATCAATCAAGCGGCGTGGATTATCAACTAAGTAGCAATGAGTTTATGTTTTGAGAGCAATTAAAGCGCGTCGCCAAGGGTTTCCTATTTTAGGACAGCATATTGCTTTCTAACTTAGCCTTTCTTATTTATAGGCTTGATTTCCAAATTAGATTACATTTGTCTATAATCTTACTACATCAATAATCTTGAAGATTTAATTTATTTTATCGTGCATAAGAATAATAAAACAAAAAACTACCAAGCCGTGGTGATTGGCTCATCAGCAGGAGGGATTCAAGCATTGACAGCGGTTCTATCCCCATTGCCTAAGGATTTTCCTTTGCCAATCATTATCGTACAGCATTTACACCCGCATTCTAATAGCTATTTAGCTCGAATTTTAGAACATCATAGCCAATTAAAAATTAAACAAGCCGATGAAAAAGAAAAAATTTTAAACGGTTGGGTTTATGTTGCACCACCTGCCTATCATTTGCTGATTGAAGAAGATCGCACTTTTTCGCTGTCAATTGATAAGCCTGTGAAATATGCACGTCCTTCCGTCGATGTATTATTTGAAACAGCAACTTATGCTTATCGAGAAAATCTAATCGGGATTATTTTAACAGGGGCCAATAACGATGGCTGCGATGGTGCGAAGAGGATTAAAGACATGGGAGGCTATATTATTGTACAAGATCCAAAAACCGCAGTGGCTGCCTCGATGCCTGAAGCGGCGATAGAGTGTGCCGAAGTTGATAAAGTAGTCCCTCTGTATCATATTGGGGAATATTTGCTCCAGCTTGTCAATCAATCTCAACGAAATCTAAAATAAGCCTATCTTGTATAATATTGACTCCATTGGTAATTTATAATTACTCACAGTCAATATACTTGAATTTTAAGTATACAACCCCATAACCCGCACAAAATCCCCATCAAGCAAAAGGTTTGATTGTTTTCATTTACATCACATAATGAGTAGAAATGGATGATGGATACCATAGTAAAAATACAAAGATTACGTAAAGAATTTGGTTTATTAACCGCTGTTGATGATATTTCATTTGAGGTTAAAAAAGGCGAGGTGCTTGGGTTTCTAGGGCCGAATGGTGCTGGAAAATCAACCACCATGAAAATGATCTCAGGCTTTTTAACACCGACTTCAGGCACAGTCAGTGTTGATGGCTTCGATATTACGCAACAGCCTTTAGAAGTCAAAAGAAGGATCGGTTATTTGCCTGAAGGTGCGCCTGCGTACCCAGACATGACCCCGCTTAGTTTTCTAAACTTTATCGGTGATATTCGCGGTCTTTCCAGTAGCCAAAAGCAACAACGGATTGATGATGTTGTATCACGGGTTAATTTAGAAAGCGTGTTATATCAGCCGATTGAAACATTATCTAAAGGGTTTAAACGGCGTGTCGGTTTAGCTCAAGCGATTTTACATGACCCCGCCGTGTTGATTTTAGATGAACCCACCGATGGCTTAGACCCAAATCAAAAGCATGAAGTGCGTAGTTTGATTACTCAAATGGCTGAAGAAAAAGTCATTATTTTATCAACCCATATTTTAGAAGAAGTCCATGCGGTTTGCAGTCGCGCCATTATTATTGCCAACGGTAAAGTGTTGGCTGATGGTACGCCGAATGAACTAGAATCTGAGTCACCGAATCATAATGCGGTTACGATTACCGTGAAAAACACGGGCAGTCCAAGTGCGGTGCGTGAAATTTTACTCTCAATTCCCAATGTGCATAAATTGGAAACCATTGAAGAAACTGAGGTTTTAAGTTATCGCTTACAGCCAAAATCGACGTTACCTATCGTTGCAGAAGTGAGTCAAATGGCTTATGAAAAACAATGGGAAATGTTGGGTTTATCGGTTGAAACGGGACAGCTTGATGAAGTGTTCCGCACCATTACCACCACGAGCAGCAGAATCAATTAATCACTGAACCGCATTTTCAAGGAGTTTTTTATGAATACATGGGTTTTATTCAAACGTGAGTTAAGCAGCTATTTTGCGACCCCCATTGCTTACGTGTTCATTATCATTTTCTTATTTTTAAGTGGTATTTTTACTTTTTATATCGGTAATTTCTTTGGCCGTGGTCAAGCGGATTTAGTGCCGTTTTTCAACTTTCATCCTTGGTTATACCTATTTTTGATTCCTGCGTTGGCGATGCGCTTGTGGGCTGAAGAACGTAAAAGCGGTTCAATCGAATTATTGCTGACCTTACCCGTGACAGTGACTGAGGCGGTATTGGGAAAATTCTTTGCAGCATGGGCATTTACTGCAATCAGTTTGGTGTTGACCTTCCCAATGTGGATTACGGTAAATTATCTTGGCAATCCTGATAATTTGGTGATTTTTGCAAGCTATATTGGCAGCTTATTAATGGCGGGTGGCTTTTTAGCGATTGGCTCTTGTATGTCAGCTTTGACTAAAAACCAAGTAATTGCATTCGTGGTCAGCGTTGTGGCTTGTCTAGGTTTTATTTTGGCAGGCTTTCCATTAGTTTTGGATTTCTTCACAGGTTGGGTACCACATATTATTGTGCAAACCATCAGCTCTTTCAGCTTTTTGACCCATTTCCAAGCGATTAGCAAAGGTGTCATTGATATTCGCGATATTATTTACTTTGCTTCAGTGATTACATTCTGGTTATTTACCACTGTCATCTTTATCGAAATGAAAAAAGCCGATTAAATTATAACGATTTGTGTATTTCTCTAAAAACCTGTTATTCCATAGTGTCTAGCAGGTTTTTTTATATTTTATACATAATTGTTTTGAAATGCTTTAGATAAAATGACACAATAATCTCTAAATCTAATGCTATTTGGCATGGAGGATAGGGTCATGTTATTAAGTGTGGGCGTATTGGCTGGAACTTATGCCAGTTTCCGATTGTATGAATTCATCAAAAAAAAGCCATCAATAGCAAAAACAGCACAAATTGAAAGCGCCTCTGCGGAACTTAAACCGACACCCTCGCAACTCAAACGCTATTATGGGCTGAGTGCAACCAGCGTGGGGCTTGCGCTTGTCTCGCCAATTATTCCCGCCGCCAACTTGGTTAACATTGGCATTATCAGTTACTTAAGCATTCCAATTTTTAAAAATGCCGAACACTTACTCACCCAAAAACGTAAAGTTGGCAATGATGCGCTACTGGTCTTGTTCACTATTGCCGCATTGGCTATCGGTGAATTTATTGCCGTCGCATTAACTTTTTTGTTCTATTATTTCGGCAGTCGTTTGATTGATAATGTTAACAATTATTCTCATAAAAATGCCACCAAAATTCTTGACCAATTACCTGATAAAATTTGGATTTTGCGCCAAGGTATTGAAATAGAAATCAGCACCCATCGATTAAAAATAGGCGATATTGCGATTGTTGATATTGGGCAAATGATTCCCGCTGATGGGACAATTGTGCAAGGTGAAGCATTGGTTAGTCAACATGCCGTCACTGGTCAAACCCAAGCCATAGAAAAATGTATTGGCGATAATGTCTTTGCTTATACTACTGTAACCCAAGGTAAGATTCAGTTAAAAGTTGAAGCGGTAGGCAAAACAACCTTATTTTCTGAAGTTACTGCACTATTACAAAAAAATGCCCAACATCAAAGCCAGTTACAATTGCGAGCAGACGAATGGGCAGATAAATCAGCAATCCTCTTTTTAGGCTTATACGGTGTGACTTTGGTCACTTTTGGTGCGTATCAAGGTTTAGTGGTTTTGACGGGTAAATTTGGCGATAGATTGCGGGCTGTTGCACCATTGAGTACCTTTAATTATTTAGAAATTGCCTATCATCATAGTATTTTGGTTAAAGATGGAGGTGCATTAGAAAATTTACGTCATGTTGATACTTTAGTATTTGATGTGATGAGTTTTATTGAATTCACCCGAGTCAAACGCATTGTAACCAAGCCTGAATATAGCGAGGAAGAAATTCTGCGTTATGCTGCTTTGGCTGGCCGTAAAATGACCCATCCTGCAGCGCATTTTATCTTAACCGAAGCACAGAAAGCGGGAATCGAATTGCCCAATATTGCTGATGAGCATTACCAATTTAAACGTGGTTTAATCATTCAATATCATGAAAATGAGCTATTGATTGGTAATATTCACTTTATGAATCAGCAGGGTATTGATTTAAATATTGAAGTGGAACGCCTTATTTACGAATGTAAAACCCCTCATTATGCGATTGTATTTGTCGCTTTAAACAATGAACTGATTGGGGCAATTGAGTTGGAAGTTGAATTTTATCCGCAGCGCTTACAACTGATTCAATATTTCCAACAGCATAAAATACAAAAAACTGTACTTGTTTCTGAAGAAAATCATACTTTTACTCAACGTTTTTGCACAGAGTTGAATATCAGCGAATATTATCATGATACTTTGCCAGAATATAAAGCCAGCATCGTGCAACGCCTTCAAGCACAAGGCCAAGAAGTCTGTTATATCGGTGATGGTTTACGGGATAAATCAGCGATGGAAACCGCCTCTGTATCAGTTTCAATGCGCGGTGCAGCTTCGATGATTCATGATAATGCACAGATTATTTTACTGGATAATTCATTATCTCAATTCACCCGCTTATTTGATATTTCTAAACAATTAGCAGGCAATTTACGTACTTCGCTGATATTAACCATTGCGCCAACCTTTATCAGTATTTTTGGTGGTTTATTCTTTGGCTTAAGTGTCACTGCGGCTGTGGTGATTAAGACAATTTCATTTTTACTAGCCTTAGGCAACGCAAGTTTACCACTGCGTCAAATTCAGCAAGAAGACGATACAAAAGATTAAATAATAGCGGTGTTGAACATCATGGCTCAATGCCCATTTTTATCAAAATTTTTTGATAGTAAATCAACTTTTTCATTATGGATAATTAATATATAACATCCTATTATTAAAGAATAAAGTGCTGATAAAAATAACGCTTAACTTTTATCTTAAAAGAGCGTAGTATAAGTTTTGCAGTGCAACAAAAACAATGGTGATTTATGACAAACGTAGGTCTAATTAATGTGTATCTTGAGGGGTTTAGAGC
>JADGDW010000009.1:0-36069 GCA_016744725.1 Candidatus Albibeggiatoa sp. nov. BB20
GAGCTAATTTTGCTAAAGTTAACCTATGACATGTTTACACGCTAAAGCAAAGGTACTCATTATGTCTTGCGATGAATTTACAGGTATTAGTTACGCAAAATTACTTTCAATTTTATATCAATTGTGCGTTACGGAAAAAACAGGCACGCTTTTTATTACCACTTGGGATAATGCAACGGTAGCGATTATTTTACGAGAAGGCTTAGTTTCTGCGTGCACATGGGAACATGAACGTGGATTAGCAGCGGTGCGAAAAATTAGAGAGGTAAAGACAGGACACTATGTTTTTTCTGAAAATGTATTTTTCTCCCTACAACAACATAATGACTTACCGATAACAGCCCAACTATTGAACTCGCTTGGCCATGATATTCCAGATAATTCACCATTATTACAACGTCAATCTGAGTCATCTAAGTGTTACCGCGGTGCAACAATCGCGTGTGATGAATCAGCACGTGAAGAGAAACATTCGCCAATTGTTTATCGTGGTGTTGTAATGAATGAGCAGGAAGTTGAAATGGAAGAAGCTGAGGATATGGCTTACACACCGATGCCATCGTCTAATAAAGAAAAACGTCGGACTTATCGAGGTTGCCATTATTAATACCCATTGTAAAGTGAGGGGTGAGCCAACAGAATAGGCTCACTCTACACCTCATCACGCTTAGCTAATTTTGCGTGTTCTTTACAACAATATTTGTTGCCACCTATAGTAACCACTTCAAAAGAAGGGATATTTAGGCCGCAATAATCACAGCGACTCATGTTAATGTAATTTGGAGGGGCTGAGTGTGCATAGCCTGCTGCTGCCCCTTCTGGTACAGATTGCTCAAGATAGTTTAAATATGCTTTCTTGCCAAACTTCCACAATAACCATCCTACAAAAGCATAGCCAACAACTCGAAATAACATGTTGATTCTCCTTGATAGGTGTTTGTTAACGAATATTGGCAGCTTTTACAGCATACATAGCACGTATTTGCAATAAACTGTCAATACAATATTATTTTTTCAAACTCAGTGTTGTCGTTGTTTTTTTAGGTTTATCTTTGAGTGGTTGCGATGGTTTTGCGATAACCCTAGCTGCTGCCACTTTCTTGGTGACTTTTGGTAATGGCTGACTTGGATTGCTTAAATGCTGGGCTAATTTATCTAATACGCCATTGATATATTTAAAGCTATCATCTGCCCCAAATTTTTTTGCCAATTCCACAGACTCATTAATCGCGACCCGAAAAGGAATATCAGGACATTGCTTTAGCTCGTAACAACCTAGCCATAAAATAGCTCGTTCAGTGGGGTCTAGTTGCTCCTGATCCCGATCCAAGAACGGTAACAACATTTCATCTAATTGTTTAATCATTGGCGGAATATTGTGCAAAAGCTGATGAAAATACTCTAAATCAGCCTTTCGCATATCCTGACCATCCATGAACTGGTTTTCAATATCCCGAATATTATGTCCTGCCAATTGCCATTGGTATAACGCCTGTACCAGCTTTTGTCGTGCTGCTGTACGTGCTTGAAAAATATTTTTTATCATGCAGTGATTTTGCCTAATACGCTAACCATTTCTATTGCCGAGAGTGCTGCTTCTGCACCTTTATTACCTGCTTTTGTGCCTGCACGTTCAATCGCTTGCTCAATACTATCCACGGTCAATACGCCAAATGCCATAGGCACATCATATTGCAATGAAACTTGAGCTAAACCTTTGGTACATTCTCCAGCAACATAGTCAAAATGCGGTGTTCCACCACGAATCACAGCTCCTAACGCAATAATGGCATCATATTTTTGTAATTTTGCTAAACGTTGGGCTGCCATAGGCATTTCAAACGCCCCCGGCACTTTAACGACTGAAATTTTGTCTGCATCAACACCATGCCGTTGTAACGTATCTACTGCACCATTGAGTAAGCTTTCAGTAATAAAACTGTTAAAGCGACCGACAACAATGGCATAGTTGGCATCTTGTGCAGTAAAATTCCCCTCAATTAGATGGTATTGTGTCATACTTTTATCCTTCTTGGTGTACATATTCGACGACTTCTAAACCAAAGCCCGAAATACCGTGCATTTTCTTCGGTGCACTGAGTACATTCATTTTTTTCACACCTAAATCTGCTAAAATTTGCGCCCCCAAACCATGTGTGCGTAAATCTTGGGGATGTGTAGCAACAGAAGGCTGTAATATAACACCTTGATCTTTATTGGCACATTGTTGAATCCGCTTTGCAATGGCTACCATATCATCTTGTTGTTGTAAAATGACAATAACACCCGCGTCAGACTCTGATACCCGTTGCAAGGCATCACGCACGGGCCAACCACATTCTTCACGAATACTGGATGTTAAATCACACAACGTATCTCGAATATGTACTCGCACTAAAGTGGGTATTTCTGGGTTAATTTGACCTTTAACCAATGCCAAATGAACTGTATTATCAATCGTATCTTGATAAGCATGTAGCTGAAATTCACCAAATTCAGTGGGTAATTTGCAATTTGCAACCCGTTCAACAGTCTTTTCATGTTCAACCCGAAAATGGATCAAATCCGCAACCGTACCCATTTTGATATTATGTTGTTTAGCAAAAATTTCTAAATCAGGACGACGCGCCATTGTGCCATCTTCATTTAAAATTTCCACAAGCACCGCAGAAGGGTCTAAGCCTGCTAAACGGGCTAAATCACAACCTGCTTCAGTATGGCCTGCACGCCGCAGTACGCCACCTGGTTGTGCCATTAATGGGAAAATATGCCCCGGTTGTACAATGTCAGAGGATTTTGCATCCGAGGTCACTGCAGCTTTAATCGTTGTTGCACGATCTGCGGCTGAAATACCCGTGGTTACACCTTGGGCTGCTTCAATGGATAGGGTAAAATTAGTGCCATTGGCAGAACGATTCTCACTTACCATCAAGGGTAAATGTAATTGCTCACAACGTTCGCGTGTTAAAGTAAGGCAAATCAGGCCACGGCCATATCTTGCCATAAAGTTGATATCTTCTGGACGCACTTTAGTCGCCGCCATGATAATATCACCTTCATTTTCACGGTCTTCGTCATCCATTATGATGACCATTCTACCTTGACGAATATCAGCTATGATGTCATTAATATTATTGAATGGCATACTCATCTTTTAGTGGTTCAAGTTAGCGAAAATGCCGAATTATATCATACCTTGTTTCTATATTTTGGGGTTTTGATTTTAGATTTGAAATTGACAAGATCAATGATGCAAAAACTGCTTATTAAGCTGTATTTTGCTCTTTATTTCTTGGCTAAGAGTCATTTAAAATGTTCATAGTGCAGCATATAAAGTTTATATAGATAAAAAATGATATGGTAATTAATAATGTCTAATCTGGTTCGGCAACAAGCCGAAATTTTGTTTAATCAAAACAATTTTGACTATCCCTCGGATTGTTCCGAAACGACCCGTATTTTATTACAAGAACTTGCGATTCAAAAGATAGAACTGGAAATTCAAAATCAGGTATTACAACAGGATCGAGATAGGCTATATCATTTCAACTCAGTTGGTTATGTGTATTTTGATAAAACAGGTACTATTCTAAAAGCCAACCCTACCGCACATAAACTGCTCGACTTAGAACATAAAGAAATTGATAATAATCCCTTTGTAATTTACTTGCCAATAGAAGTACAAGCTCTATTTCATAAACATATCAAGCGGGTTTTTGCAATAGAAGAAATGCAAACCTGTCAGCTTCATTTCAAAAAAAATAATGGAAAACTGATTCATCTAAATTTAGAAAGCCATGTTTGTATCGATAAACTCACTCAACAACCTCAATGTTGTACCAATATTTTAGAAGTTAAATCTGCTCCTAGCTCTCAACCTATTTCGGATGAAACCTATGATGCGGTACAAGCCATCCATTACCGTCAATTATTTGATAACACTAAAGCAATTTCCCTATTAATTAACCCTCAAAATGGCGCGATTCTGGATGCTAATATTGCAGCTTGTGATTATTATGGTTATAGCATTGAACAATTCAGGGAAATGTATATCCACAATATTAATATTTTGTCGATTGAGGGTGTGCAAAGAGAAATGTATTTTGCACGGATAGAACAGCGAGCACAGTTTTATTTTCAACATCGCTTGGCATCGGGTGAAATACGTGAGGTAGAAGTACACTCCAGTCCTGTTGAATTAGAAGGGACAACTTATTTATATTCCGTGATCCATGATATTACTGAATGGCGTAAAACAGATCAGGTGTTACAAGACACTCAGGATCGATTGGTGGAAACTCAAAGGATTGGCCAAGTTGGCTACTGGGAATTGGATTTAGCTTCGGGTGATATGTATTGGGGTGTACAAACTTATCATGTTTTTGGGTTGGAAAATGAAATCAATCCACATGAAACCAATATGCTCAAATATCCTATTTCCCCTAAAAATTATGAGTATATTCGGCGTATTGCAGAACGAGCAATTCGAGAACCCAAGAAAAAAGAAGGAATTGCCTATCACGTGCATTGCCCTGATGGGAAGCTACGTTATATTCAAGCCAATTGGCGCATTGTGTATGGAAATGATACACAACAGTTTGTGGGTACGGTGCAAGATGTCACAGAACTGCGTCAAACCCAACTCGAATTAAAAGAAAGTGAGCAGCGGTTTAGAAATGTGTTTGATAACAGTGGGGCAGGTATTGCGCTGCTCAATAATACTGGGCAATTTAAAGTGGTTAATCCTGCTTTATGCCACATTTTGGGCTACAAAGAGGATGAATTAAAATCCAAAACTGTATTAGAAATCACCCATCCTGATGATATTGATGCGACTAACCAATGTTTACAACAACTCCTCACCGATCAAATTCGTTCTTTTCAACTTGAAAAACGCTATATTCATCAAAAAGGGTATGAGGTTTGGGTGATTGCCAGTGCATCGATTGTGCGTGATGAATTGAATAAACCGTTGTATTTAATTGCACAGATGCAAGATATTAGCAAAATTAAAGAAACGGAAAACTGCATAGCCAATTTAGCTCAAATCACTAATAGCTTATTAAAATTACCTCTGATCCTATATCGTTTAGATCAAAATGGCATTTTTGTAGAATCGCAAGGCCAAGGTTTAGAGGCGCTCAACTTGAAACCCAATCAACTGGTCGGCCAAAGTGCCTTGGATGTGTATCCACAAATCAAACCTTATTTCAAGAAAGTTTTGGCAGGTGAAAATCAGCGTTACACCGATATTTTTGAACACAATGGTCAATTATTTGGTTTGGAAAATCTACTTATTTTAGACCAGACCAACGGGAAAAGTGTGCTTGGTATTGCGGTTAATATTAGTGAACAGGTCCGCGCTGAACAGCAATTACGCGCCAGTGAAAAGCGTTTAAAAGAAACCTCGGCATGGCAAGAAGCGGTATTAAATAACAATATGGCCGGCATTTTAATTGTCTCATCTGAGCGTATTATCCATGAAATGAATGCGGCAGCCCTGTCATTATTAGGCTATCAACGCGATGAAACCATTGGTAAATCTGCCCGTATATTACATGTTTCTCAACATAATTATACTCAGTTTGGACAATACTATGAACAAGCTTTGAGCCATGAAATTAAAGATATTGAATACCAGTTTAAACATAAAAATGGTCAAACAGTTTGGTTATATATGAGCGGGCGTTTATTAGATAAACAAGATGTCACGCAAGGAGTTATCTGGTCATTTATTGATATTACGCAACGCAAGCAGATTGAACAGGCTTTGCGCCAAAGTGAACAGCGATTTGATTTAGCTGTGCAAGGGGCAAAAGAAGGGATTTGGGACTGGGATATATTATCAGGTGCAGAATATTACTCGCCTCGATTTAAACAAATTCTGGGCTACAAAACTTATGAAATACCACACCACGTAGATGAATGGCGCAAACATTTGCACTCTGATGATTATGAATGGGTTTTATCCCAGATTGATGCGTACTTACATCATGAATTGCCTGTTTATGAATTGACGTACCGTATGAAGCATAAAGATGGGCATTATGTTTGGGTATTGGATCGCGGTATGGCGGTTTGGGCTGATGATGGACATGCCACTCGTATGGTGGGTACTTACACTGATTTAACTGAGCAAAAACAAGCAGAAGTGGCATTGCAAGAAAGTGAATCTCGATTCAAAGCAATTTTTAACAATGCAACCGTTGGTATCAGTTTGGTTAGTTTAGAGGGTTATTACATCCAAGCTAATGATCGATGGCTCAAAATGTTGGGCTATTCTCATAGTTCTTTAATAGAAAAAAACTTTAGACAAGTGACTCATACTGATGATGTGACCACCAGCAATCAATATTTTAAACGCATACTGAATCGTGATTTAAAGAGCTATCGAGTTGAAAAGCGTTTTATTCGTCATGATGGCCAAAGTTTTTGGGCCGATTTATGGGCATCAGCAATTGAACGGGATGGAGAATTAATTGCGGTACTGGGTATTGTTGTTGATTTAGATAAGCGCAAACAAGTTGAAGTGGAATTACAACAAGCCAAAGAACTTGCCGAAGCAGCCAATTATGCCAAAACCACCTTCTTAGCCAATATGAGTCATGAATTACGCACCCCATTGAATGCAGTCTTGGGTTATACCCAAATCTTTCGCCAAGATGAAACCATGTCGAGTGATTATCAAAATGGGATTAACATCATTCATCGCAATGCTGAATATTTATTAGCCCTCATCAATGATATTTTAGACCTATCCAAAATTGAAGCAGGAAAACTTGAACTCTATCCAACAGATTTTGATTTAAGAATACTCATTCATGATATTAACGAAATGTTTAGAATGCGCTCAATAGATAAAAAATTGATTTATCATCATGAAGCCTTAACTGAACTACCTTGTATTGTGCATGGCGATGAAAAACGTTTGCGGCAGGTATTAATTAATTTGCTGAGTAATGCAGTGAAATATACTAGCGAAGGCGGCAAAGTGTGTCTTCGAGTGGCTTATAGTGAAAATAATCTGCATTGTTTAATTGAAGATTCAGGGATTGGGATTGAAAAACAAGACCTTGAAAAAATCTTTGAACCGTTTCAACAAGCAGGCACTTATTATTATCGGCTTAAAGGCACGGGTCTAGGCTTGTCTATCACAAATAAACTGATCAAAATGATGAACGGTAGTTTGAAAGCCAGTAGTCAACTTGGTAAAGGCAGTGTATTTTCAATTAATCTACCGCTAGCGACTGTCATCAAAACCCCTAGCAATCCAGCGATTCGTCAGCGTCGTGATATTATGGGGTTTAAAGGTAAAATACCCGTTATTTTAGTGGTTGATGATAAATTAGAAAATCGTTTGGTTCTGGCTAAGATGTTATCTTTACTTGGTTTTAATACCTTGGAAGCTAAAAATGGGCAACAAGCAGTGACAATGGCTTTAGCCCATAAACCTGCTTTGATTTTCATGGATTTAGTGATGCCAGGAGTAGATGGCTACAGCGCATTTGAGCAAATCCAACAACATAGCTTATCTATCCCTGTGATTGCAGTTTCTGCCAGCGCGTTTACACAGGATATGCAAAAAACCAAGCAAGTAGGGTTTGTTGAATTTATATCAAAACCAATCAATCACGAGCAGTTATTAAATTGTCTACAACAGCATTTAAACTTAGATTGGATTTATAAAGATACAGTACAACAAGATTCTATTTCCAACAGTGAAGCACAATTTGATATTAGCCATAGCGGCCTATCAAGCCAGCAAGTTCAAGATTTATATGATTTTGCTAATATGGGTGATGTACAGGGAATTTTAGACTATTTAGATAAACTTGATGCTGACAAATTGATGCAATCTAATTTAGATAAAATTCGTCGGCTCGCAGATGATATTGAATGCGAAAAAATTTGTGAATTATTACAATCACCTTAGGGTTATGAACTATGTCTGGGAAAAATGAAACCACTTTATTGTTAATTGATGATACGCCAGATAATATCAAAGTCTTAATGTATTTTTTGAGCAATGAAGGGTTTCGAGTTTTAGCAACCAAAGATGGTATGAGTGGCTTACAAAAAGCAAAGCAGGCGCAACCTGATTTGATTTTACTAGATATTATGATGCCCGAGATGGATGGCTTTGAAGTCTGCCAACGTTTAAAAGCTGATACAGAAACCCAACATATTCCCATTATTTTTATTACCGCTTTAGAAAATAGTAAGGAAAAAGTAAAAGGTTTGTCATTGGGCGCAGTGGATTATATTACCAAGCCATTAAGCCAAGAAGAAGTCTTAGCTCGGGTCAAAATCCACCTTAAGATAGATCGCCTGAATAAAGCCTTACAAATCGAAGTATTGCAGCGTCAACAAGCACAAACTGCATTGAGTGAACTGAATGACTGTTTATTGGACAAAACAGAAGAACTACACCGTCGCAGTGAAGAATTGCAAAAGCGTAATATGGAGCTGGATGCCTTTGCCCATACGGTTGCCCACGATTTAAAAAATCCACTATCAGGCGTGATTGGCTTAAGCGAGATGTTGTGCTTAAACGCTAAGCAAGGTGATTCAGTGACGGAAAAAATGCTGAACCGATTTAAAATGATTCACCAATCGGGCAATAATTTATCTAATATCATTCAAGGTTTATTGTTACTCGCAGGGGTTTCACGCCAGCAAGAAGTACAATTTGAAACGGTGGATATGCAAAAGCTGGTGTCACAAGTGCTAGATAATCGCTTGGCATACATCATTGAACAATCTCAAGCACAGATTGAAATTCAAACCGAATTGCCTGCGATTTGGGGTTATGGCACATGGATTGAGGAAATTTGGCTGAATTATATTTCTAATGCGATTAAATATGGTGGCCAGCCGCCACAGCTAAGCATTGGGGCGAAAGTTTTACCCAATTCATTCGTACGGTTTTGGATTAAAGATAATGGCAATGGCATGAGCTCTGAAGAGCAAGCGCGTTTATTTACCCCATTTACCCGTTTACATCAGAAGCGGATTGAAGGACATGGCTTAGGGCTATCTATTGTGAAACAAATTGCGGAAAAATTAGACGGTCAAGCAGGGGTAGAAAGCCAAGAAGGTGAAGGCAGTTTATTTTATTTTGAATTAAAAAAAACCAGTTAATTTTAAATGATTTTAGATTCTAAAAAGGCCATTTACCGACACGTAACATCCCGCCAACAAGATCGCTAACGCCTAACCATAACAAACGATCATCAAAATCATCGCTATATTCATCATACGCATAAGTGGCATCGCCTCCCGTATTACGACTGTCAGCGTGTTTATTTGCTCCAACCGAAAAGAAAATAGCCACCACACGCGAGCACACAACAATAGTGCTAGCATTTTTTTTGCACGTTGCACTGCTGTTTGCAACAGTCCAATCGATAGTGCCAGCCACATTTTTAATTTTTAAATTGGAGTAGGTTTGCACATCATCTGGAATATCTGAGGCAAAATTTTTATCAATCCGATACCGAAAAATATTGCCCCAAGCATCCCGTCCATCAATCGCTAAATCAACCCAAGGTAAATAACCTTCTGCATCGCATAATGTTGTTTCGGCTTGCCCATTTTCATCAGCGGCTGGGCAAGGTAAACGATTTTCTAAAGTTGCAAAACCTAACAACGCTTCTCGAATCACTTGTAACTGTTTGTCTGTTGCTTTTAATGCCTTATATTCTGATTGCACGCGCAGAAACTGGGCTGTGCTGGCTAAAATCAGACTTAAAACCAATATAACAATCGTCATTTCTAACAGTGAAAAGCCACGTTGTTGCTGCATAAATTAGAATCCTGCTTTTTTATACCAGTATTGAGCTTGCTCTGCATTTTGCTCAACGCCACGTCCTTGCTCATACATCATTGCAAGCGTTGTCATTGAACCAATAAGTTCTTGGTCAGCCGCTTTTTGAAACCAAACAACCGCTTGTTTATCATCCTGCTCAACACATTCGCCTTCCATGTACATAAAGCCAAGCCCATGTTGTGCCATTGGATGGCCTTGTTCTGCCGCCCCTCGCATATATTTTTCCGCATTTTTTTCATTCACCACCATACCCAAGCCATTTTGGCACATGATAGCCATACGATACTGTGCTTCTGTCTGACCTTCTTCAGCCAATAGTGATAATAACTGTTGTGCACGTGCAAACTGCTTTGTTTCAAATGCTGCAATACCACTTTGTAAACTCATACTTTGTTCAACAGATAATTGTTCTGACATTATTCATCCTCACATTGATGTTATTTTTTGTGTAAGTTTATTATAGGGTGTAACTTTGAGTCCTCAAGGTTTTAAGCTGACTGGCACAATAATTACTAGGATTAGTATCTGAATAGAATAGAGTTTATGCAAGGTGAAAATATTATCATTGTAGATTTTAAATTAGTTCTATGAAAATACCTATACCACGAAAATGAAATGAGAAAAATTCTGAATCGTCACAAAAACACTTTATACTAAGCCGAACTCATTGGATTTATGGAGAGCATTTAAATGCAAGTTTTAATTGTTAGGCATGGTATGGCAGAAGACAGAACCGAATTTGCAACAACAGGCCAAGCAGATGAGTTGCGTCCTTTGACTGAAAAAGGTCAAGATAAAACCAAGAAAGCCGCAAAAGGAGTTAGAAAATTAGTTCCTGTGCTGCATCGAATTGTCGCCAGCCCTTTGCTACGTGCGCAACAAACTGCCACCATTCTATCCGAACGTTATAACGACTCCCAAGTTGAAACACTCAAAATTCTATCTCCACGTGGTGACAAGCAAGCTATTTTGTCGTATTTACAGACTTATGGTTATCACCTCGAAACCATTGCACTGGTTGGACATGAACCTGATTTGGGGGAATTAGCCACTTGGCTATTAACAGGACATCAAGGCAATTGGCTGCCGTTAAAAAAAGGCTCGGCCTGTTTACTCGAATTTACGGCTGAGATTCAGGCTGGAAAGGCGAATTTATTATGGTATTTAGCGCCTAAACATTTACGCCAATTAGCAGCTTAAGCAGTTTATTTAAGGCTTTATCCCAGCTAAACGATACCTGCAATGCTAGAATGTAATATTAAACCCGTTGACGACGAGAATAATCATGGAAACTGAGCAAGAGCGTAGAAAAATTAAACGCCGATTTCTTTCTATGTATTTACAGGTGTTTGATGCTTCAAATGGTGATTTGGTTGGTTTTCTCGCTAATATCAGTTCCACAGGTGTAATGGTATTAAGTAAAGCACCTATTACCGTACATAAAAATTATGTATTAGAAATTCGCCTTAGTGATGTTGAAGCCGCGATGTTTTATAACTATTTTAAAGAAAAGCGGATTCGATTTCATGCTCAAAGTCGTTGGTGTAGCAAAAAAGTAAATCCACCGCTCATTAGCACTGGATTTATGCTGGTAGATGTATCACAACAAGATTTAAAGTCGATTAATGAACTAATACAAAAATTAGATGATCGCTATCATGAAATATTAGACAATAAAACATAATCATTGGAGGAAGTTTTATGTTGTATCTGAGCGAGATGTTGATACAGCATCATGAACTGCAAAGTTTTGATGAGCTGCTCACATTGCTTGAAAAAACTAAAAAGGAGTCAAATGAGCGTTTCTTCCGTATGGACGTGAAACCGTCTTTTTTTGATACCCCAGAAAATTGGGAAGACCGTTTGGAGGCGGCATTTTACTAATGCTATGGCAAGAAGAGGAGGAGATTATTCAGTCTACAGATCATAATGAGGTTATTGATTTAGTATTTGATATAGCCTGCAAAGTGTTACCTGTTGACCATGCTTTTGCACTTTCACAAGCCATTACTCAAGTTTTGCCTTGGTTTACTGATGAGTCATTAGCAGGATTACATTTAATTCATGGTGCAGCGTCTGGCAATGGTTGGCAGCGTCCAGAATCACAAGATGAATTGATGTATTTATCTCGGCGCACTAAATTGACATTACGTTTACCCCATTCCCGCATAGCAGAAGCTCAAATTCTGACTTCAAAGGTATTGGATGTTGCAGGTCATGAATTGAAAGTAGGAAAAATGACTGAAAAATCTTTAGTCGCAATGCCTGTGTTATTAGCCCATCACATCGTTGCTGACGAGAACCAAGACGAAGATCGTTTTATCATGCAATGCGTCAATGATTTGGCTAAGATGCAGGTTGAATGTCGCAAAGCCTTATGTGGCAAAAGTCATTATTTTAAAATCCCTGATGGACAGATATTTACCCGCAGTTTGATGATTGCAGATATTAGCCCAGCAGACGCGATGACAGTACAACAGCAAGGCTTAGGTACAGGTAGAACCATGGGTTTTGGTCTCTTTGTGCCGCATAAAGACATTGCACCTGTTAATGTTGCAAAAAAAGATAGTAAGGCAACGGCACAAGCTTAAGAAGTCAATATTTTGTATTGCGAAATGGTGTATTTTAAGTGACTCGCACGCTATTTTTGTCAGTTTGATTTTTTAAGAAATACTTAGGGCTATTTATTGTTTAGGACTGCCACTCTTTTGAGGACTATAGTCAATTCTATCTTGAGTGTGATGAGGACTGGCAGTCCTGAAATACTTTAAATATCAAATAGTTTTAAAATCTAAGACTGCCAGTCCTGTATTATCCTAAAATAACTAGCAGTCAAAAGCGATAGCTTAAACTATTCTTGTTCGCGGGCAATGGCACGATAACCAATATCTTTGCGATAATACATATTGGTCCAATTGATTTTAGAAATAATCGCATAGGCTTTTTTCTGTGCTTCTGAGACGGAATCACCTAATGCGGTGACACATAACACCCGACCACCATCAGTAACCACTTCGCCATCACGCTTATTCGTGCCTGCATGGAACACTTTACCATCCATGCCATCAGCTTCGAATAAACCTTGAATCACATGGCCTTTTGCATAATTGGTAGGATAGCCACCTGCCACCAATACCACACCAAGTGAGGTGCGCTGATCCCACTCTAAAGTAATTTGGTCTAAACGTTTATCAATTGCAGCCAAACATGCTTCCACTAAATCTGATTTTAAACGCAACATAATAGGCTGGGTTTCAGGATCACCAAAACGGCAATTATATTCCAACACTTTTGGATTACCCTGACTATCAATCATCAAACCCGCGTATAAAAAGCCAGTATAAGGATAACCTTCAGCGGCTAAACCTTTTACTGTCGGTTCAATCACTTCTTTCATTACGCGGTCATGAATTTCAGGCGTGACAACAGGAGCGGGCGAATACGCACCCATACCGCCTGTGTTTGGGCCTTTATCGCCTTCATCACGTGGCTTATGATCTTGCGAACTGGCAAAGGCCTGAATGTGCTCACCATCAACCATACAAATAAAACTGGCTTCTTCACCTTCTAAAAATTCTTCAATAACAATACGCTGCCCAGCTTCTCCAAAGATATTGCCTTCTAACATATCCTTAATCGTGTCTTCAGCTTCCTGCATATCATCAGTAATCACAACCCCTTTACCCGCTGCTAAACCATCTGCTTTAATCACAATTTTTTGTTGATTAGTAAAGGTTTTTTGTAAATAATCCAATGCGGTTTGAACATCTGTAAACGTACCATAAGCGGCCGTTGGAATATTTTGGCGAATCAGGAAATCTTTAGTAAATGTTTTAGAACCTTCTAGTTGAGCAGCTTTTAAACTAGGGCCAAAACACTTAAGTCCTACTTTTTGAAATTCATCAACAATGCCAATCACTAAAGGTGCTTCAGGGCCAATAATGGTTAATTCCACAGCATTATTTTGTGCAAATTGGATTAAACCCTGCACATCATTGACTTTTAGATTTACATTTTCCAGTTTTGCCTCTAAAGCAGTCCCTGCGTTTCCCGGTGCGACAAACACTTTTTCAACCTGTGTAGATTGTGCCACTTTCCATGCAAGTGCGTGTTCTCTACCACCACTACCGACAACTAGTACATTCATTGCTAGTGCTGCCCATCTTAATCAAAACAATTGACCAAGTTTAGCATAATTTATGTGATTATTTGGTACTTTTAGAGCAGTTTTCAGGGCTGATTTAAAAGCCTCGTTGATTAGATCAAAATTCAGACTATAAGCTTGAGGATTTTATTGATTTGACTTCCAATTCTGGTATTCATCTATCATTCTTTGTGCGTTATCTTTGGCCATTTCGCCACGCTTTTTGCCTAATATTTTCAATATGATATTTGTAAATAATTCGCCTAACCGCCAAGTTTGAGAATTAAATGTCGCTGGAATATCTCCACTTAAACTATCCAACCAATATTTAAACTGTTGTTTTTCATCAGTCAATTGTTTGATATTTTGTTGCTGCTGAAATTGTAGGTCATGTTGCTGCAAAATGGCCTGAGCACCTTCAGATAAATTGGGCAAAACCGTCCGAAAAATAGTTTGTTGTTCAAGTTGTTGTACTAAATTGAGCTGTGGCTGATTAGCAAAGGCTTTTAATAGATGATTACTACCACGTTGGTGCATATAGGTTGGCTGAACAAAATTAATTATTTCTGCATCAGATGGCAATTTTAAGCCAGACTCGATATTTTCAATACTTTGATATAGTTTTTTAACCGTTTCTAGTGGATTTTGTACTAAATCATGAAAAGAGACTAAAGCCTTAGGTTTATCTTGAATCGCTTTTAATCCATCTAGTGTATGTTTTTCCCATAATGCAAGACCCGTATGTAAACTAAATTGATTACGTTTGTGTAACGATTGAGCAATTTGAATCGGGCTGCGATACACAACTACGTAAACTGGATTATCAAAATGGGGTTGCCAAAGCGGCAAGGTCAAACACAAGCGCGGGTCTTTTAACATCCAATGTTGGTGCTGGTTTAAATTTTCTAAAATGGGTTCAAGTTGTTGGTTAAAATTTATTTTTTGTGCATCAGTTGCTTGATTAATATCCCATTGACTGATTTGATGCCAGCTTGAGTTAGCACTTTCCATCAAGGTTTTATTGGCAATAATGACATCTTTGCGTTCCCAATAACCTTTAGGGTTGGTCATGTCAGCAGGCAATGCCACTTCATCAGGTGCAAAATAAGCTCCCATCAAATTTAATAAACCTGCAACCACCGATGTGCCTGAGCGGTGCATTCCCAATATGATAATGTGCATAATTTACTCTGTAATCAAAGGCAAAATAGATTTCACTAATGTTTCAGCAACTAACTGATGTCCCTCCGCTGTCCAATGAGTATCATTCATATATAAACAACGTTTATCTTGTAAAAATGCTGGTAATAAATCAATGTTTTGTAAGTTTAATTCTGTTAATTTTTCAGTTAATAAGCTCTGTGGCATATTAAAATCATAATTAGCTTTATTTTCAGCAGTTGATAGTGCTTGCTGCAATACAGGATTAATTTGTGTTTCATCTGGCAATAAAGCAACAATAACAGGTGTTTGAGTCTTGGATACAATATTTTGAATACGTTGAATTTGATGCAATGTATTTTGGATAAGTTGCTCTTGTTCAAGGCTGCGTTTTAAATGATTTGCGAGGCGGTGGGTTTGAATTTGTAAAAATTTAGTTGTAAAGTCTTGGCAATTTTCGCGTAAATAGCCCTGATTAACTGATGTTGTGCTTTTATTTAAAACTAAGCGTACCAGATTGGAATGTTCATATAGCCAGATTTTCCATTTGATACCAACTTGTTGCGCTTTTTGAGGTGAGACGAGTTGGCCCATAATCGCTGTTGGAGTATGAGAAACATCGGTTTCTTGAGTATAAGTGTCATTACCAATAAATAAGCCGACTAAAACCATATCAGGCTGGAACTGTTGCCCATAATGTTCGTAATATTGTGCATAATGAAAAGGTTGCCAACCGCCAACGCCTGCGTTAACCACTTCAATTTTTTTATTTTTTACGTGTTGATTGAGCTGATTTTCTAATAAATGCGGATAAGCTTGCTCTTCACGCATTTTCGCCCCAATTGTGAACGAATCGCCCAGTAATAAAATTCTAAATACATTATCAGGTTTTGGAATCTGTACTGCTTGGTCACGATGTCCATATTGATTGATATGATTGGAATAGCCCGTATTATGCGCGTAACTGGTGACATTGGGTTTTAAACGATAGCCCGTATGTGGATCAGCCTCACAAAACATGCCGCGTTCAACAGAAAATGGAATTGGTGCAATGAGGTTTAAGGCCAACTCAAGTAATAGAATTGTGAATAGGGTCGTAATCAGGGGAACAAATAGGTAGAAACTAAGGGGATATTTTTTATTATTATCCATGTGCAAGGCCGCCGAGGATGGATAGACTAAATTATTTTAGGAATTAGAATTGATAAAGGAGCGCAAAATGTGTTCAAACAAAACAAATCGTGCACTCCCAAATCTGATTTAATTAGAGCTGTAAACTCTTATTACCACGTCCGATACCAGAAACACCAGAACGAACCACTTCAACAATCCAAGAAGGTTCTAAGGCTTTCAAATACGCATCAATCTTATGGCCTTTACCCGTTAATTCAACTACATAATTGGAATCAGATACATCTAAAATCCGCCCACCAAAGATGTCAGTTAAACGCTTGGTTTCTTCACGTTGAGTATTAGTCGCTGCTTTCACTTTGAGCAATAATAATTCACGTTCAATATGCAAGCCTTCCGTCAAATCAATCAAACGTATCACATCAACCAACTTATTAAGCTGTTTGGTGATTTGCTCAATCACGGTGTCAGGACCATTTGTAACCAAAGTCATCCGTGACAATGAGGGGTCTTCAGTAACCGCAACCGTCAATGATTCAATATTGTAACCGCGTGCAGAAAATAAACCTGAAACCCGTGATAACGCGCCGGCTTCATTTTCCATTAAAATTGAAATCGTGTGTCGCATTAGCTTGTCTCCTTCTCAGGGGATAGTAGCATTTCATGCTGCCCTTTACCTGCTGCTACCATTGGATAAACATTTTCTGTTTGATCGGTCAAGAAGTCGATAAAGACTAAACGATCTTTCATCGCCATCGCTTCACGCAATGCGCCTTCAACGTCTTCAGGCTTCTCGATCTGCATTCCAACATGACCATAACTTTCAGCTAATTTGATGAAATCAGGTAACGCATCCATATAAGAATGAGAATAACGTTTATCATAAAACATTTCTTGCCACTGACGAACCATACCCATGTAGCGGTTGTTCAAGTTAATGATCTTGATTGGCAAATCAAACTGTTTACATGTAGACAGTTCTTGAATACACATTTGAATACTGGCTTCACCTGTAATACAAGCAACTTCTTCATTTGGAAACGCTAATTTTGTTCCAATTGCCGCAGGTAAACCAAAGCCCATTGTGCCTAAACCACCTGAGTTAATCCAACGTCTTGGCTTGTCAAACTTATAGAATTGCGCCGCAAACATTTGATGCTGACCCACGTCAGACGTAATATAGGCATCACCTTTTGTGACTTCCCATAATTTTTCGATAACAAATTGAGGCTTAATTACAACGCTATCACGGTCATAATCTAAACAATTGTTAGAACGCCATGCGTCGATTTTCACCCACCAATTTGCCAGCGCGTCAGAATCAGGTTGTTTGCCCGCTTCACGAATGGTTTTAGTCATTTCTTGTAAAACATTATCCACTGCACCGACAATTGGAATGTCGACTCTAACGTTTTTAGAAATTGAAGACGGATCAATATCAACGTGAATAATTTGAGCATAAGGGCAGAATTTCTCTAACTCACCTGTGACTCGATCATCAAAACGCGCACCAATTGCAATTAATACATCACATTCGTGCATCGCCATATTGGCTTCATATGTACCGTGCATTCCTAACATACCGATGAACTGTGTATCAGTTGCAGGATATGAACCCAAGCCCATTAGGGTTTGTGTAATTGGATAACCTAATAAGCGGGTAAATTCGACTAATTCTTCCGACGCATTGCCTAAAATAACCCCACCACCTGTATAAATCACAGGGCGTTTAGCGGATAAAATTAAATCAGCAGCTTTACGAATTTGCCCCGGATGTCCAGATACAACAGGTTTATAAGAACGCATCTCTATAGTATGCGGATATTCAAACACGGTTGTATGCGCTGTAATATCTTTAGGGATATCGACTAATACAGGACCCGGACGACCTGTCGTTGCAATATGAAACGCTTTTTTGATTGTTTCAGCCAAATCCTTAATGTCGCTAACCAAGAAGTTATGTTTAACACAAGGGCGAGTAATACCAATGGTATCTACCTCTTGGAACGCATCATTACCAATAAGTGAAGTCGGTACTTGACCACTGATAACTACCATAGGCACAGAATCTAAATAAGCAGTTGCAATCCCTGTCACAGCATTAGTTGCACCAGGCCCTGAGGTCACGAAGACCACACCCGGTTTACCTGTTGAACGAGCATAGCCATCAGCCGCATGAAGGGCTGCTTGCTCATGTCTCACAAGGATATGTTGCATCTTGTTTTGTTTAAACAGTGCATCATAAATATGCAACACCGAACCGCCCGGATAGCCAAAAATAAACTCGGTATTTTCAGCTTCTAGGCAACGTATTAGGATTTCTGCACCCGTTAAAACTTCTTTATTGGCCATGATCTAGATAGGCCTCCTCATAAATCACAGAATTTGTAGTAAATTAAGCGTGTTCTAAGTATGTATAAAACTAAAAAGCAAGTCGGCAAACATAACAAGCTTAGGTTTAGAGGTCAAGCAGATTTTTGATTTATATTAGCAAATGGCGATTCTATGCCAAGAATATAGGCTTTGGTGGAATAGCTCTGCTCTGATGTTTAATTGATGGATAAACAATAGCTACTTCTATATAAGGTGTTATGAATCTCCCCCATTTTCTCTTTACACTAATAATCTAAGTTAACCATTAACATGGAATTCATCATCTTAAACAATTATTAAAGATGCTGTATTTATCAATTTTAGTTTTTGGGGTAAACCTGTTGATCCACCCCATGTGAATAACTTACCTCACACTGCTGTATTCATTATTTTGTATAAAATGAGTTTTTAATATAACCAGCCTGTTCTGAAGGAAACCCCAACAAATACAAATAAAACAGAAATAATTGTAACGGGTATGATATGGAATGCTAAAGCTTTAAGGTTATCTTGAGACAAATTTGGAATAATTCTCAGTCTGGCATCAATTGCTAGTGCAAATGTCAAAAACAATAATATTAGCTTAATACTAATAATGCGTGATATAGGCTGAGCAAAATCGAACCATTGAGAGAAGTCTGGTAATAAGTGAAATGATAGATAAAGTCCTGTGATAACCTGAATAAGTAAGGCAGGAATTCCAACTTTTTCATAACCATTTTCAAATCGGGATAAAAATTCAACATCCTTATTTTTTAACACTTGGGGTAATATTGCAACAGCAAGTACAATATGGCCACCCGTCCAAATTGTTGCGCCTAATATATGTAGAAAAAGCATTGTGCCATACATTGTATTTTACCTTTTGTTTTAACAGCAGTAATAAATATATAAATTGCCATTCTATCAATACTTCAGATAATTTTTAGGTTATATTGCCATACACTTTAAGTGATTGATTTTTTATTAAATTAAAGTTTTGAGCTAAGCTGGATAATATTTAATGGGCTTTCTAAATATTAAAGCCTTTGTATAACGTAGCCATTGTTAGCCATGAATGTTTAAAGCTGCCCGAACCATCGAACAGCCGTATACTGTAATTATTTAATCTTTATCCCTTTAAACACTGCTTAAATGTTTCAATATCTGTAATTGGTGCATCACACTGCATTCCTGTGCATATATAGGCCACAATATCCGCCTGAGTTTGACGCACAACAGGCATATCATCGTTAAGTTGTTTCGGAATCGCAAAACAGACTTGATGCGGTTTGGCCGACTCTAAATAAAGTACTTTCCATTGCGCCACTAATTCAGGTTTACCACGCAAAATAATGGTTTGGCGTGGATTTATAAACTCATTTAACGCCAACAATAACGCGCCATGTGCATAAGGTAATTGTTGAATATGTGCCCACGCCGCATTTAACACTTTTTCAGATGCAGTATAAAAACGGGTTTCAACCAATAAATGGCCTAAACGATGTAACGCTAAAGCTGCAATTCCATTTCCGCTAGGCATTGATTCATCAGCATAGGATTTTGGCCGTGAAATCAACGCTTCATGACGATGGGCAGTAAAGTAAAAACTACCTGTTTCAGGGTCAGCAAATTCGCTCAATAATACTTCAGCTAATTGAATTGAAAAACTTAAATCTTGATTGCGCCAATCGGTTTTTAATAATTCTAATAAACCATCGAGTAAAAACGCATAATCATCTAAATACGCATTTAAGCGGGCTTTACTATCTTTATAAGTGGCTTTTAAACGGCCTTGTTCCCACATGGTTTGCTGAATGAAATCTACGGATTTTTGAGCCGCTTGCACATAATCTTCACGTTCCAAAACCCGCCCCGCCATGGCTAAACCTTTAATCATCAAGCCATTCCACGAAACTAATACTTTTTCATCACGATGCGGACGAATTCGTTGTTCACGTTGTTGGAATAAAATTGCTCGGGCTTGATCTAATTTTTCGTCGACCGTCTCAATGGGCAGTTCAAATTTTTCAGCTAATTCTTCACGCTCACGGAAACTATGTAAATGCCATTTTCCTTCAAAGTTAGGCTTATAATTTAAACCAAATTGAGCGGCGAATAATTCATAAGTCTCTGAATCCAATAATTGTTTAATTTCATCTCGTTCCCAAGCGTAAAACTTGCCCTCTTCGCCTTCAGAATCCGCATCTAAGGTCGAATAAAAACCACCTTCAGGCGACTGCATTTCACGCATAACCCAGTCCGCACTATCTTGTATCACTTGTTTGAATAATTTAGCGTCTTCGGTTCGGCCTGTGAGCTGACAAATTTGATAGGCTTTGCTACAAACGACAAGGAATAGCCCATTGTCATACAACATTTTTTCAAAGTGGGGAATCATCCATAATTCATCTACGGAATAGCGACACAAGCCACCACCCATTTGGTCATAAATGCCGCCTAATACCATTTTTTTTAAACTAAACAACGCCATTTCTAACGCTTGCGGGTCTGCTTTATCCTGTTGCTGCATTGTCCAATAGTGGTCAAATACAAATTCTAAATTGGTTAAATGTGGAAACTTTGGTGCACCGCCAAATCCACCATGCACCTCATCAAAATTATCGGCTAATTGTTCGATTGCTTCATGTAATGGCGCGGCCGAAATCGTGGTTTGTTCATCGTTTACAAAATGTTCATATTGATGTAAAGCAGCGGTTAAAGCCGCACTTTGCTGTTGAATTTGTTCTTTGCCTTGATGATAAAAACCTGAGACTTTGTGCAAAATTTCATTGAAGGCAGGTAATCCGTGACGCGCTTCAGGTGGAAAATAAGTGCCACCAAAAAAAGGAATATGTTCTTCAGGGGTTAAAAACATGGTTAACGGCCAACCGCCTGCTTTTTGCGCAATCATATTGTGGGCTAATTGGTAAATTTTATCTAAATCTGGGCGTTCTTCACGGTCTACTTTGATGTTAATAAAATGCTCATTCATGATCGCGGCGGTTTGTTCATTTTCAAATGATTCGTGCGCCATTACATGACACCAATGACAAGCTGAATAACCAATAGATAATAAAATCGGTTTTTGTTGTTGTTTGGCTAATTGTAACGCTTCTTCTCCCCAAGGATGCCATTGCACAGGATTATCAGCATGTTGTTGTAAATAAGGACTGGTTTCACGGGCTAAAGCATTGGTTGTGGACATGCGCTTATTCCAATAGTTAGTGAGGCAATGCAAATATTATGGGGACGATGGTTAAGATGACAAATCAAACAAGAGTGAAACCACGGGTATTTTTGCGGATTGTTGCTTGAATTAAGGTTTATAAGGCGAATCAAATCTTTAGCATTATAGTCAATTCTGGTTTATGTGTTAGGACTGGCAGTCCTTTTATACTTTAAATATCAATCAGTTTTAAAATCTAGGACTACCAGTCCTGTATCACTTTAAAGTAAAACGACTATAACACTTTTTCATAGGACTACCGATAATGAGAACTACCAATCATTCAAAAATCAGCAGTTCGATTACGCTAAATTTTCTGCTTATTTTGACTCGTCTGTTTTAATACTGGTAATCAATGCGACATTGGTTACGCCTGACACTTTCAACGCATCAATCACTTGCATAATCCGTCCATAAGCCACATTTTTATCGCCTTTCAGCAATACTCTGGATTGCGCTTGGTCTTTAAGTAAATCTTTGATGGATAAAATAATTTCTTGCTCTGAATAAGGTTGCTCATTGTCCTGCAAATACAACAAACCATCGGCATCAATCGACACAATGATTAACTCACCAACATCTGTCACCACGTCAGGCGTACTTTGACTGGCTTGAGGTAAATCGACTTTAATCCCTTCAACCAATAGCGGTGACGTAATCATGAAGATAATCAACAATACCAACATTACATCAATGTAGGGTACGACATTTATTTCAGCCATGCGGCGCTTGCGATAAGGGTTATTCTTCATGAGCTGGTTTTGGCGTAAATTTGGCGTTGCAATAAATTAGTAAATTCTTCTAAAAAATTATCATAACGTGTGGTCAAACGATCAATTTCAGCCATATAACTGTTGTAAGCAATCACAGCAGGAATCGCCACAAATAAGCCAATCGCAGTTGCAATCAGTGCTTCAGAAATCCCCGGTGCAACCATGGCCAAAGTCGCTTGCTGTACATTTCCCAAAGCATGAAACGAGTGCATAATGCCCCACACCGTACCAAATAAACCAATATAAGGACTGACCGAACCAATCGTAGCTAAAGTAGATAGCCCTTTATCCAATCTATCGACTTCACGTACTAAAGCCACTTTCATGACACGTTGTAAACTATTTAACATCACTTCAGGCGCAATATTTTGTTTACGTTGCTTGGCAAATTCAACATAGCCGATGAAAAAGATACTTTCCAAACCTCTAGGGTCACGGCGATAGCCGCTAATACGATTATATAAACCAGTGAAATCTTTATTTTTCCAAAACTGATTTTCAAATTTACATGCTGAGCTACGTGCTTTTGACAACACATGACTTTTACCTAAAATCAATGCCCAAGAATAAAGTGACAGAAAAATTAATAACACCATCACCGCTTGAACAAAGACACTGGCATCAAGAAATAGTTTGATATAAAACGAGTTTGTAAGTTCAGGTAACAAATCAGGAAACATAATCTTGTAACGCTTGTAATAAAATAAGTGGAAATTGCTGCGGGCGTAACTCAGTTGCATGAACGCCAGCTAATTTAACTTGTGCTGCACACAATAGTGTATTTTCTCTTAGCACGTGTTGTTCCATTTGTAAGCTCACTTTGCCCATTTTTTTAACTGTTGTCAGTGTGGTTAACATATCATTGAATAGGGCAGGCTTGTGATAATCGACGTTAATATTGCGCACCATAATAATCTGTTGATGCTGTTGGATTAAATCAGTTTGTTCAAATCCAAGATGGCGCAGAAATTCGGTGCGGGCACGCTCAAGAAATTTCAAATAGTTGGCATAATAGACTACACCACCTGCATCAGTATCTTCGTAATAGACTCTAACGGGAAAGTTGAAATGAGAATTCATATTTGGCATAACAGGTTATAAACGAAAGGCTTATTATAACAGTTTCTTTAGGACTGGCCGTTGTTGCAATACTTCCAGCCCTGACGATTTATTCTAAATGAGTACTTAAATTAAGCATTTGAGCTGAATATTTTACCGCGCAGCCATAAGCTTGAGTTTCTGGATAAGTCACGGATTCTCCTTCCACTAACTCTTGTAAAGCCGCTTTAACATAATTAAACGTAGCAACGCCTTCAGGCGCATTATCAATTGCCCCTTTGTACATGAGTATGCCTTGTGGATTGATAATAAAAACCTGCGGAGTGACTTCAGCTTGCAATGCTTGACCGACTAAACCTTGATGGTCATCTAAAATACGATAAAAAATTTGATTTAATTGCCGCCAACGCTGGTTATCTTCTTGTGTCATGTAATGGGTGCTATTAATTGCCAACCACACCACATCATGGCCAAGATATTCATAAGCTAAATTTTGCATGGTTTTTAGCTCATAATGATGTTTCACTGCTGGACAGTCTTGGTTAAACCATTCTAATACAACGTGCTTTCCGACAAAATCAGACAATTTAACAGGATTCCCCCAACTGTCTAATAAAGTGAAATTAGTCACAGGCGAGCCAATTTGCGGGGCTGCATGAAGTGATAAACTAAGGAAATAAACACATAAAATAAGGTAACGCATGACAACCTCCTCATGGAGTCAAGGTATGACAAACACTTTTTGACTTGAACCAACTACAATACGCTGATTTTTTTATTTATTGTTCTGCCAACAGCTCTACAATAGCCTGAGCCGCTCGGTCACTAGCAGATTGTTTTAATTGTAAATGTAATTCTGTGAAACGCTGGTCTAATTGTTTTGCTGCTGCTTCGTTATCTAACCAATATAGTATAGCTTGTCCTAGATTTTCTGGTGTGACTTCGTGTTGTAAATATTCAGGCACTAATTTTTCATTCGCCAATAAGTTGGGTAATGAGAAATAAGGAATATGCACCAATTGCTTTGCCATCCAATAAGTCAATGTCATTAAGCGGTAGGCAACCACCATCGGGCGTTTAACTAACATTGCTTCCAGTGTTGCTGTACCTGATGCCATTAAAATCACGTCAGCCGCTGCCATCACTTGGTGAGATTGTTGTGCGGTGAAACATTGAATCGGTAAATTAGGGGCAATTTGTTGTAAATGTTGTTGGAAAATATCAGTGGTTTTTTGATTGGCAAGTGGAATGATAAATTGTAAATCGGGGCGTTTTTGTAGCAACCATTGCGCAGTTTGAATAAAGGGTTCTGCCAGTTGTTTTAATTCTGTGCCACGGCTACCGGGTAGAATTGCAATCCATGTCGCATTTTCATCTAAGTTAAGTGCTTGTCGGGCGGCGAGATTATCAGTTTTCAGCTCAATGTTATCTGCCAGTGGATGTCCTACAAAAGTGACGGGATGTTGTTTTTTTTCATAATAAGCAGCTTCAAATGGGAGCAAAGTCAGCATCAAGTCACAGGCTTGTTTAATATGCTTTAAACGGTATTCGCGCCATGCCCATACCGATGGACTGACATAATGCACGGTCGAAATATTGGCTTGTTTGAGGTGTTTTTCTAAACGAAGATTAAAATCAGGTGCGTCGATACCAATGAAAATATCGGGTGGATTTTGCAGGAAATAATCGCGTAATTCATCATGACAACGTTTGATGGTGCGATAATGTTTTAACACTTCAAACAAACCCATAACCGACAGTGTTTCCATTGGGTAATGGGTTTTGAAGCCTGCTTGCAACATATTTTGTCCGCCAATGCCTTCAAATTGGGCTTGGGGATAATGTTTTTGTAGGCTTTGGATTAATCCCGCCCCTAAAATATCGCCAGAAATTTCCCCAGCTACAATGCCGATGCGTAATATTTTTGCTTTTTGATTGCTTATTTTATCCATTCATTTCACTATTATTCTATTATTATCAGTAATATAAAATACAGGCCTAAACTAGCGGCTATTTAACAGTTAGAATAATACGCTAATTTTTCTGCCAATAATTGACGGTTAATTGGCTTCACAAGATAATCATCCATACCCGCTTGTAAACATTGTTCTTTATCGCCTTGCATTGCATTTGCTGTCATCGCAATGATGACTGGGCGGTTATCTGTATATTGATCGATAATATTGCGAGTTGCTGTAAGTCCATCCATTTCAGGCATTTGTACATCCATTAAAATAATGTCGTAATTCTGTTGTTGTGCAAGTAATTCTAGAACTTCCAATCCATTATTCGCAACGGTTACTTTACAGCCAATTTTTTCTAAAATAATGCGGGCAACTTTCTGATTAACTTTGTTATCTTCAGCAAGTAATACATTGGTATTAAGCACTTGGATTTGGATTTTCTCTATGAGTTCTGTCCTTTCTGTTGTTTCAGATTCAGAAAAAAGATTAACTAAATGATTATGTAATTTTTTAGGTTTTAGCGGTTTGGTTAAAAAATAAACACCGTCTTGTTGTAAAAAGGTTTTTGAATGGTCTAGCTGAGTTAAGGCTAATAATTCACACTGAGTATAATCAATACATGATTTGAATTGTTTGATAATACTTGCAAATTGTTTTGCATCAAAAAAAGTGTCTAAAACTGCAATATCAACTGTGTTATCCAATTCGAGATATTTCATTAATTCATCGGGTTGGTGAAATGAATGAACTGACATACCCCATTGCTGCATAAAACTATTTAATATCTTATGATTTAAGGTCATTTTCCGTGTGCAAAGTAGCACTTTTTTACCTGTTAAACAGGGAGTTGATTGGTATAATTGAGGATATACAGATTCTTGTCCCATTTCTACTTGAATTGTAAAGGAAAATGTTGTGCCTTGCCCTAGTTCGCTTTCAATCCAAATTTGGCCATTCATCAATTCACATAAATTTTTACTAATCGCCAACCCTAAACCTGTACCGCCATATTTACGAGTAATTGAAGTATCTGCTTGTACAAACTCATTAAATAAATTTTGGATTTTATCAGGCGCAATTCCCATACCTGAATCTTGAATATCAAACTGTACAACACCTTGATTTTCATCTTTAATAGCTTTAAGGGTAACATGAATATTAATTTCACCTTCATCAGTAAATTTTAAAGCATTACTCAAAAGGTTAATCATAATTTGACGTAAACGAGTGACATCGCCTATTAATATCTCAGGCACATTAGGTTCAATAAAATAAGCCACGTTAAGCTGTTTTTGATGAGCTCTAAGTGCAATGAGGTCTATCGCGTGTTCAACACAATCACGTAGAACAAAAGCAGATTCTTCTAAAATCAGTTGGCGGGCTTCAATTTTTGAAAAGTCTAAAATATCATTGATTAAGGTCAAAAGAGCATCACTGCTTTGTTTTACCGTATGTGCATAATCATCTTGCTCAGCATCCAATTTAGTATCTAATAGTAAGTCTGTCGCCCCAATCAAACCATTGATAGGTGTCCTAATTTCATGACTCATATTAGCTAAAAATTCACTTTTGGCTTGGTTAGCTGCATCTGCTTGTTGTCTTGCAATATGATATTGTTTGGTTAACCATGTTTGATAAATCAGTTGCTCTTTTAACTCAAGCCAACGCCGTAGTGAATAAAGCCCTAAAAAAAACGTATTTGGTAAAATAAGTACGAATATTTCATCTAATTCCCAATGCTCATACGTGCGACTGAAATCATGTAACCTGTCCCATATGTCAAAATTAATTGCGAGCAAATAAAAAATTAAATTAGATGATATTAAAATAATAGTGTCTAATTTAACTGTTGTTTTAGGTAGTTGTGGAGGACTTTCTTGTGTATCCATCTTTTTATCATAATCCATAAAAATATATCTTAAATAATGTAAAAATCGATAACATAAGCTAACAGTTAATCCACTAAATAATAAGCAATTTTAGCTTTTTGTTCGTCAAAGGTATTATTTGAATAACTTTAAATTAGAACATATTTTAATGTTTTTGTCATTTTTGAACTATGATAATCAGTTCTTCTTAATTTATTGATTTATAATGAAAAGTCATAATCTATAATCAAAGGCGAATGGTCAGAAAATCGTTGCTCTTTATAAATACTGGCAGTTTGTACCGTTTCACGCAGGGACTCTGTAATTACTTGATAATCAATCCGCCACCCTGTGTTATTTGCCCAAGCCTGTCCACGATTCGACCACCATGTATATTGATGTGGCTCTTGATTCACCTGCCGAAACGCATCCACATAACCTGTTTCATCAAGCAACTGATCCATCCACGCCCGTTCTTCAGGTAAAAAACCAGAATTCTTTTGATTAGGTCGCCAGTTTTTCAAATCGATTTGCTTATGTGCGATATTCCAATCTCCACAAATCACTAAATTTTCCTGCTGCCGTGCTTGTAAATACGGTAAAAACTTATCCATAAATTGATATTTCAAATCTTGGCGTTCCGTTCCCGACGAACCTGAGTGCATATATAACGATACGACGCTGATATTTTTAAATTGCACCTCCAAATAACGTCCCTCACAATCAAGCTCTTCCCAACCAATCCCATGCTTGACTTGTTGAGGCTGTTGGCGCGAATACACCGCAACGCCGCTATAACCTTTTTTCTGCGCATCATGATAAAAACAGTGGTAGCCTTGAGGGTGGAAAATCTGATCGGACAATTGGTCAATCTGTGCTTTGGTTTCTTGGATACACACAAAATCCGCTTGTTGAGGTGCTAACCAATCAAAAAAACCTTTTTTCGCCGCAGCACGAATCCCATTAACATTGGCAGTAATAATACGCATAACAACTTTATTGGACTAAAATGAGGGCTTGAGTTTACCATATTTACTGGGTTCAAATTGTGTTCGGCTATAACCTATAAAGTCATTTTTTTTCCACTTTAATCGTTTATTTTTATAAAATTAGACAATTCTTCATATTATATTAAAATCATAAATAAAAGTATTTATAATTAAAAAATCATTTAAACATAGCCTTAGTTGGGTGTTTTACTATGCTTACCTCCGTATTGAGCTTAAGTAATTAATATTAAATGTTATTATTCAAAATAATCGAATTATTTATAGTAGAAATACAAAGCTTACTATGTTTTTTGTAATTATTTTATTGATAAAATAGAGCTTGACAAATTTAACGGTCTAATCTAGGCTTTGCACACTATTTTTATTTATACGGAGTTATCACTATGTTAAATCTCGGACGGAAAAATTAACAACGCCTTCTAACGCAATGATTTGGAAGGCTTGTAACAAGTTGTCTTCCAAGGTCATGCGGTGCATAAACTCACGTATAAACCTAAAAAAAGCCTCGGCCGACAACGAACTGTTAGCTGGGGCTTTTTTATGCCTTAAATTTAGTAATTAAGATATGAAGTGTAAGTTTGATAGCCAGATTATATTAATTAACAACGGGTTATCAAGAAGCAGGATAAGAGATATGCCTATTAAAATGACATTGGAAAAAGGCGCTGTTCCAATCAAAATATATACAGACGACGTTGAATCATCTGCATTAGATCAACTTATTCAGATTTCAAAGCTGCCGTTTATTCACCATCACGTCGCGGTAATGCCTGATGTGCATCTGGGTATTGGGGCAACGGTTGGGTCAGTGATTCCAACTAAAAAAGCGATTATTCCTGCTGCGGTTGGGGTCGATATTGGTTGTTTTACAGGTGATACTAAAGTGCCATTATTAAATGGCAAAGAACTGAGTTTACAAGAACTTGTAGAGCTTGGCGGTGAACATTGGGTTTATGCCATTGATGAAAATCACAAGATTACAGGTGCAAAAGCGACAGCAAAATTGACTCGACATCATGCGGCATTGATGAAAGTGGTGCTTGATAATGATGAGGAAATCATTTGTACACCTGACCACCAGTTTATGCTACGAGACGGTCTGTGGTGCGATGCTAAGGATTTAAAACCGAAAACCTCTTTAATGCCGTTTTACAGTCAGATTGATAAAGGTGAACGTAGTGTACAACAACCTGCGGTGGAACACGCATTAAACCACAAAGTAAAATCAGTTGAACCACTTGATTATAAAGCAGATGTATATTGTTTAACTGTGCCTGAATATGCTAACTTTGCCTTATCAGCAGGTGTTTTTGTGCATAACTGTGGAATGAATGCCTTACGTTTATCTTTGACCGCAAATGAATTGCCTGAAAACTTGAAAAAAGTGCGAGAAACAATTGAAGATGTTGTGCCAGTCGGTTTCGAAATGCACCGTGGCAGACCCAAAGCACATAGCTCGACTATCAAGTCTTTGGACAATGGTATCGAACAAATTATGCAGAAACATCCCGCCATTGCTAAAATGTCAAGAAAGCCTCGTCAAGCATGGGCGCAACAACTCGGCACGTTAGGTGGTGGCAACCATTTTATTGAATTGTGCTTAGATGAAAATCAAGATGTGTGGATTATGCTGCATTCAGGCAGTCGTGGCATTGGTAATAATATTGGTCGCTATTTCATTGGCTTAGCAAAAAAAGACATGGAAAACCATATTGCACAATTGCCACACAAAGATTTAGCCTATTTTCCCGAAGGCACGCAATATTTTGATGACTATGTGCAAGCGGTGCATTGGGCGCAAGATTATGCTATGTGGAATCGTAAGGAGATGATGCGCTTGATTTTGGATGCTTTGAAAAAAGTACTTCCTGTATTCAGCATTACCAAAGAGGCAATTAATTGCCATCATAACTATGTTTCGATTGAGCAACATTTTGGCGAACAAGTGTTTTTAACCCGAAAAGGGGCGATCAGTGCGCAAGAAGGCGAACTTGGCATTATTCCTGGTAGCATGGGTGCGAAATCTTTCATTGTGCGTGGCAAAGGCAATCCTGATGCGTTTTGCTCCTGTTCACATGGTGCAGGTCGTAAAATGAGTCGAACTAAAGCCAAAAAATCATTTGATGTCAGTGATATGGAACAACAAACCGAAGGCGTTGAATGTCGTAAAGACAAAGGGGGTTTAGATGAAATTCCCGGTGCGTATAAAGATATTGATACGGTAATAGAACATCAAAACGATCTTGTCGATGTGGTACATACTTTGAAACAAGTGGTTTGTGTTAAAGGCTGATTTTTACTTTATACTTTAATATAAACCCTTAATGGAGTCCCATGTTTTAGCTTTACGAGTCACTTTCTGATTCAAACTGAAGCTTTGAGCTCTAACTTATAAACTCGAATAGGAGTCGATTTATGACTATTCAATTCATTCACACAACAACTTATTGTTAAACAAGGAGAATACTTTGATTTCTTTAACTTACTTAACGCATACAAACTCAAAACGAACTAGAGCAACACATTTACTCATCTACCTGCAATACGTGCATCTGGAGATAAAGTCATGGACAAAAATTTACTAAACGAGATTATCGAATGTTTACCCAAAGGGCGTACCTTATTTACCTATTTTAAAGACCGCTATGCGCTGTCATTGCTATCATATTACCTTGGCAATCAGCCACAAAAAATTAGTACGTTACGACATTCCCCTTTCGCAAAATTACTACAAAAACCAACACTTAAACCTGCTTTAGCTTTAGCTGGGCAAGGTGAGCTCACGACAGATCATTTAGCCACAGTTTGGGATCAAGAGTTGTATTTTCTATTAGGTCTCACTTCATGGGGCAATAATAAATATGACACTTATTATCAAACTTCCCGCACTGGCTATAATCTTGTTTTACAACTCAATTTTTCCAATCATCATGACCAAGCTTATCGACGATTAGTCAAGCCTTGGTACAAAGCACGTTTTAATTCTACCTATCACCCATCTAAACACAAAGATAAAGAAGAGTTATTTCGGGAAACTTTAGCATGGGCGCGGATTGATTTGGATTTTGATTCGGATGAAGCGTTAATTGAAGAAATACAGAGCGATTGGATTAAGCAAGTTGCCAGCACATTCCGCCGTATGGCATCGCATAAAGATGAAGCAGATGCTTATTACGAATACGGTTTAGATGCTGAACCCGAAGAAGTAATTGCTTACGTCAATACGGTACTCAAGCCTTATATTAAAGTTTGGGAAGAAGCCATGCTGATGGCAACCATCGAATTTATCCGCAATGAATTAGGCATTCACAATATTTACTATCACAGTTATGAAACAGGTTGTGCGTTGAAACATTGTTCGCCACCTCGTTCATTATATAGCACTATTCCACGTAAGTTTTGTTTTCAAGAAACTGAACAAATGCCCCATTTTTTACAGAATTTACGCTATGTGAAGAAAAATCTACGCAAAGTGGAAAAACCACGCTTTTTTAAATTAAGTCTTTGAAAATGGGTAATCCTTATTTTTAAGACAATTAGCTATTTTTAATTTACAGGACTGCCCGTCCTGATAAAACGCTACAGGAGCTTATAATGCCTAGCCGTACCCGAAACTATGTTGCACGTTCACCCTTATTACGCAAAGGTGGTGTGCATGAAAAATCTAAAACCACCCAACGTCACAAGGCCAAAAAAGAACTTAAAAAGGAGATTTCTGACTGGCATAGACGTTAGGAGGTGTTATGTTTTTTTGTAAAATATTAGAAGCTAAAAGTGTGGGAAAAATCATGTATTTTACTCACACTTTATGTTTTTAATTCAATGTTTATTTGCAGTATTTCCATTCATATCACAAAACAGCACTTCTTTCCTTCTTTATACAAATATTCTATTTCTGCATAAACCACATACAAGTAATAAAATAAGCATCTACAAGTTAAATTCAAGCATAAATCGCCACACACTCTATTCCACTGAAGCTTTAAAACTATCTGAATCATTGCAAACTCAAAATTTTTGAAATTTTTGCGTAACATGAGTAACTAACATGGCGGAGTGAAATTAAGCAATTTAACTATCTTTAGCCTAAAAATACAACAAAGCTAAAATATCTGCTTAGTTTTGCATCGCAAAATCTCAAACAGGTATGGTAATATGAGCCACTATTTTTTAGCCAAGCCTCATATTATCAATGGATACACTGACAGAATTACAAGCCCAAGCCCAACAGCAGATTGAACAAGCCGCAGATTTAGCTGAATTAGATAATGTGCGGGTACAGTTTTTAGGCAAAAAAGGCGTATTGACAGAACAGCTTAAGCAGTTAGGTAAATTGCCAGTAGAAGAACGTCCCAAAGCAGGCCAAGCAATCAATGTGGTCAAGCAAGAAATCCAAAAAATTATTGAAGCTCGCAAACAAGCATTACAAGCTGATAAATTACAAGCACAATTGGCTTCTGAAAAAATTGATGTTAGTTTAGCAGGGCGCAGTCAAAGCCAAGGCGGTTTACATCCTGTAACCCAAACTTTGCAGCGTATTACAGATTTATTTGCTCAAATTGGATTTAATATTGCTCAAGGGCCTGAAATTGAAAATGATTACCATAATTTCGGCGCACTAAACATTCCAGATCATCATCCAGCACGTGCTATGCACGACACATTTTATTTTGATGCACACACCTTATTACGTACACATACATCACCTGTGCAAATTCGTACGATGGAGCAGCAACAGCCACCATTAAAAATTATTGCACCGGGGCGAGTTTATCGCTGTGATTCTGATATGACCCATACACCGATGTTCCACCAAGTGGAAGGTTTAATGATTGATACCGATGTGTGTTTTGCAGATTTAAAAGGCATTTTAGACGAGTTTTTAAAACGCTTTTTTGAACGTGATTTAGCGGTGCGCTTCAGACCGTCTTATTTCCCATTTACTGAACCTTCTGCAGAAGTGGATGTGGAATGGGTAGACCATCGTGGCAATAAAACATGGCTGGAAGTATTAGGTTGTGGCATGGTACATCCTAATGTATTCGATCAAGTGGGTATTGATAACGAACAATATACAGGTTTTGCATTTGGTATGGGTGTTGAGCGGTTTGCGATGCTACGCTATGGTATTCCTGATTTACGCATGATGTTTGAAAATGACTTGCGTTTCTTAAAGCAGTTCAATTAATTTAGCTTCAATCAATAATAGTTTGGATATTTTTAAAATTAAATCAATGAATTACAAACACTAAAGCTTGTAACCAATTGAGCTATTTTTGACTTTTCAAAAACTGTCCAAACTATTGAAATAACAGAGCTTGTTAGAAAAAAATATTCTAATGTAGATGATGATGTCATTCTTGTACTTTGGCAATATTTAAAAAATGTGTTAAAGCTCGCATAACATTTAACAATCAAATACTCACAGATTGGCTAATGCGTTTGCGACAATTAGCATAAGCCTGTTCAACCGTCACCTCAATATAGCGTAATGCCGTTGTCCAATATTGTTGATACGCGGTTTTATCTTCCACAATATTCACCGACCCATTGACTCTAAATCGTGTCTCATTGATAAAATCAATAAATAAAATTCCAATGTGTGGATTATCTAACATATTACCCAACGAGTTATAAATATTGTTGCCTGTATAATCAGGAAACACTAAAGTTTTTTCATCTCGCACAATAATCGCGGGTTGTTTGTTGCCTTCTAAATTAGGTTCTGTGCCTCTGAAACTACAATCACACTCTCCTTGTGTACTTGCCGTTGCAATAAAAAAATAATCTTGCTGTTTAATAAATTGAATCGCGTTGAAATCTAAGTGATCTTTAAACATTTGATCTAATGCTTGCTGACCTTTTTCCGTTTGCCAACGTGCTCGCTGATCAAAATGCTGTTGCGCAGTGATTTCGCCAGAATGTAAGATTTGCTCAATACCACGCGACATATTTTTCCTTTTAGTTGCCCATTATGGTGATTTTTAGATAGAATAACGAAGTTGAAAGACTGCCCATCCTTGAAGGATTGACAGTCATTTAACAGAAGATTATAACTTAGTTGCTCGTTTTACTAGACCATTTCAAAGTACGAGAACCATCTGCCTCTTGCAAGGAAAGTGATGCTTCCAACTCAGTTGAGCCTACAGAACCATAAGTTTCACCAAAGAATAAATTAACATTGACTTGCTGTGGAGAGGCAATATAAAACGCGCCAAAGCCCGCACTTGAACCACTGGTTTCTCGATCAATCCAGCCACCAACATTCACACCACCACTAAACGTATTAGCATTCAAGCCTAAACCAGATAAACCACGCGCTGTACCATCTTGGCTTAAAATTTCTGCAACGTAAAATCCCGGAGCAAGCACTTCTGTAGTGACAGAAGTTCCTGATTTAACAACATTAGAATACAAGATCACGTCATTTGACTTAATGCGTACCAACACACTTTCAGCCACTTGTAAATATTCATACGGAGTTAAAGTCACGGCTTCATAACCACTTAAATAAAAACCTACGAATCCGGGTACATCGCCATTTTCTTTTAAAATCGCGCCCGCATTAAAGCCACCAGGGTTATAACCAGCAGTAGTATTAACAGATACGCCCCAAAAGCCTTCAGTCCCTCCCTTGGGCAACTCGATATTCATCACGTAAAAACCCGCTTGATCCACTTCTAAAGTGTAACTACAACTTGCGCTGCTACATGCTGTTGATGAACCATCAGTACCCGTTGTTCCATCTGTGGTTGAACCATCAGTACCCGTCGTACCATCTGTAGTTGCTGGATTTAAACCCGCACTATCAACACCGTTGCCTGTATCAGCTAATGTATTATTTTTTAACTGTGCAGTGCTATCAATTTCAACGCTAAATTCACGACCATCTGAAAATGTAAAGGTTGCACGATTGGTGTCTATACCTGCCGCTGTAATTTGCAATGTGCTGCTGTCAACGATAGTCACACCCACATCCATCCCACTTGAGAAACTCCAGCCAACTTGACTTGATCCTGTTGTTGACGCTGTAGGTGGCAAATAAACCGCGAATTCAGAACCTGAAGGCACTTTAATTTCACTGCCTTGCTCAACTTCATATAAAGATACACCAAGCTGACGCGTATTAAACTCCCATGCTAAATCTTTGGTTTCGGTTGTACCATCAATCAGTTGAGCACTATAGGTTAATTCCGCACGATAGCGAGTATTCCACGCTAAACGTTGTAATGGGAATAACGCATATTCTAAACCTGAAAATCGGCTGTTTGGGTCAGTCGCTTCATTCAACTCACGGGTTAAATCCAATGCAGTATTGTCTTTATCGTGGTAAATGGTGAAATTAGAAACGGCTACATTTTCATAAGTTAAAGGGTTAAATTGAATCGATACGGGATAACCTGAAACTGAGTAATCTGGTAATGGATCAGGTGTTTCTTCATAGAATGTTGGCTGAATATCACTGCCATTATTCGCAGGCCACAATACAATATTTGGATTCAAACCTATTGGCTCATCGCGGGTGGCTTCATACACTTCTTTGCTGACT